>CANJMU010000013.1 GCA_947475135.1 Silvanigrellaceae bacterium | reverse complement strand
CAAGGATTGTATCAAGTCAATAAAATCGGTCTTCATCCAGATCATACTAAAGTATCACCTCACACAATTGCAATGCGTTTGGCACCTTATTGTTACCTTGGTTATTCGACAGCTTTAAAAATCCATGCACAAATACCGGCTGGAATTGACGATTCCATTTATGTTGTCAGTCCCACGAAATTTAATTTTTTTTCTTATCAACAATTTAATTTTTTTGGTGTCAAAGCGCTGAAAATTATGGCATCGAAACGCAAAAAATAAACGACAATGGCTGCGAAGTGACTCTCTTGGTAACAAATTTGGAAAGATCTCTTTTAGATTGTATCAGAAGACCAAATCACAGCCCTTCTTTGAACGAGTTTTTTTTTATTTGTGAAAATATTCAAAAAGAAATTGATGTGGATAAGTTACTTTATTATTCTTTTCAAATAGATATTCGATCGGTTTTTCATCGACTAGGTTTTTTGTTAGATAAAAATAAAAAAAAATGGAATATTTCAGATGAATTCATTCGTAAAATTCATGCTAAAACTCAGAATAAAAAAATTGACTGGTCTATCTCTACAAAAAATTTAAAATCTGTCGAGGCTACATTTGACCATAATAAAGATTTCGAGTCTTCCAAGGATTATTTTTTAAAGTGGAAAATTCATTTTCATCAGAAGCATTTTTAAGTGAAGTGACAGTTCCACCACATTTATTTTGAATGGTTGTGATATCAGCGGCAACGCCGCCTTTATAAATTGTACGAATACTATCAATATCTCCGTTATTTAAACACCGATGGGTTTGATTAAGTCCTATCGTCATCGAAGGAAACATAATACTAGAAGAAGTTTGGATATGACTCAATCCAAGCAAATGCCCAATTTCGTGTGTCACAACACTCTGCAAATCGACATAGGTTTTTATTGTAGAATTTTCGGAAGTGGTGTCTCCTGTTAACTGGTTATTTTTTGCATTTAAGAAAATATAATTATCTCTATTAAAGCGAATATCGGCCTTCAGTATGATCGTATTTGAGGCATTCGAGAGCCATAAGGTTGTCGCTAAAACACCAGAAGATTTCCCTGTATTAAAACTCCAACCAGTATTTGGACCTGCAATTAAATCCATATAAATTCCATTGGTATTGTCGCACAAAGGAAAGTAAAGTCTATCTGTAATACCGCTGCAAGGAACTGTAAAGCTGTTTCCGTTTTGAGGGTCGTGAGACGCTGCAATTTGCAAAAGCGTGAGACCAGCTGCCGCGTTCCAAATATCCACAGCATTTTGAATATATGTGGGAAGATCTTTCGTGGTGCCATCCGGATATGGCGTCGCATCGACAAAATTTTGGCTGATATTAATCGAAACTGGAAGTGAGTTTCCCCAACCATTTCGATAGATAATTTCACTATTGGGCATGGAATAATTTGTTGAAGTGTCATATTTTGAGCACGAAATAAAAAAAGACAAAAAGAAAAAATATATCAATATATTCAAAGACAATTGAAATTTCATTCCGTTCCTTTGTAGGAATCTAAAAGAGTGGACTGGGAGCTTTCTTGGGGCTGAAAATAAACATCAATTTTTTCAATTTTTAATTTTTCAAAATTTCCAACAATTTTTAATTCGGTAGGGCGTAATCGATTAAATTTCACTTTTTCGTTCGAATGACATGAATTCGGCATCGAGTTTTTTGGAATAATTTGTGAGTCTGGAAAATAATAATTCACAAGTTCATTTGAATTTATTTTTTTAAATTGAAATAAAGCACACACATCACCATGAATAGAAGCTTTTTTGATTTCCTCATTTGCTAAGACAAAGGAATAGGTCAGATCTTTATTTGTTTTTATGATTTTTTTATCTTTGACGAAAATAAGTGGTTTTTTGGGAAGAATTGTTTCTGTTTCATCTTCTAACAATTCATTTTCTACAATATTTTTATTATTTTTAAGTTTGTTTTTTTTGTAATCGTCTAAAGATACGGAAACACTTTCTTTCTTGCTGAGTAAATTTTTTTCAAAAAAATCTGTAATGAGGCTTTTTTTTAGTTTCAAAGTATAATTTTCTATATTTTTCATTTTAGTATAAAAATAATAATTAAATAAAATACTCATAAATAAAAAAATAAGAGTGAAAAAATAAATGATGATAAAACTATAAAGAGTTTTTTTCTTTAGAGTTAAAGTAAATGGAAATTTAAATTTATCTATGATTAATATATAAATTTTTTTTGTTAACATATTTCCCTTGAATCCATTCATAATATTTTTAAAAACATTCGAATAAATTTGAGTTTTTTAAAATTCTTATTTTATTGTAATAGTGTTAAATAAATTCAATAGGATAAATTATATCTACAATCAAATGATTGACCTTCGTCTTATTTAAAATTGACACATTTATAGGTGCAAAAATTTCCTTTAAAAAGTATCCCATTTTTCAGAGATAATTTTATAAAAACCATCTTCTTTTTTTAAAAAGAGAGATTTTGCTCCCTTGTCGTTTCGGAAGGCAGATTTGTATTCTTGCTCAAACATAATGATGATTTCATCATAAAGAGTAAAGTAACGAATATTTGAGATATTGATTTCTATTTCTTTTCTAGTTTCAGAAAGTTCTTTTTTCTTTGAGATCCATTCTGATTTATTGAAATGATTCGATGAAAAATCAGAGGAATAAAAATAACTATAATAAGAAAAATTGGAATTTACCCAAGCATCTTTCCATTCATTTAAAAAGTTCTCAATAAAAAGACGAGAGTCTTCTATGGATTTTTTATCACTAAAATAGTAGGAGTGGTCGGCAATTATAATAGGAGTATAATTCGGTTGAATCAGTGGTTTCAGATCATTCCAATCTTCATTGCGAAGGGCAACGCAACCCTGGGTGTCATCTAATTTTTCAATTCTATTGTCATCAAGAACTCCGTGTAACCAAATACCAAAACCTGTTTTATTTTTTAATTCGTCAAAAGGATTTGGATAATTTAAAATCCACGCTCCGGCTCCATATTTTTTACCAAGATTTTTTTTATTCTTTTCTCCGGTAATAATATAAATTCCTTCAGGCGTTCTTAAATCCCCTGAGTTTTTTTTATCCCCTTGCATTTTTCCAGTGACAGCAGGATAACTTTTCAACAATTCATAAAGACCTTCTTTGTTACTTTGGTAAACACTTAAAATGTGTGTCGATTTATCAACAAATAAAGCAATGTCACCAATTTTTCCACGAATGGAAGAAAAAGAAAGCGGAAACACGGTTTGAAAATATTTATTGAGTTCGGATGTTTGAAACGGCTCAATGGACTCGTCATTGTGAAAAATAAGAAGCGGCTCATCGCTATTTTGCGCAAACGAAATTTGAAAAAATATCAGTTGTAAAAATATCAAAAATGACTTACTTTTTGTTTTTCGTTTTCTGGAATTTAATTTCATTTTTCTACTCTATTGATTCATTTTATGAACTCTACTTTATTAAAACACAACTCTATTATCCGATTTCAATTTTTTCAGGATGTATTAAAATCCTTTTTTAAATCCAATCAAACTAAATTTCAAGATGCTCTTCATCGTTCTTCGCCTGTTACGTTTCATGCTTGGAATACCAGTGAATCTTTAGATCATCAAAATATTCTTATTTATCAAATACTAAAAAATTTGATTCAAAAATTGAATAGAGATGTCAAAAATCAAGTTTTGAATTATTACAATGATAAATATAGCTTTTTCTTTTGGAAAAAAGTCAAAAATATTTATTTACAAAAAAGCGATGAAAAAATGCATCGAGATCATTTTTATAAAACAATTCTTCCCAAAAATTCATTAATTTTATTAACATTAGAAGATGAAATTTTTAAAATTAAATCGGGCACAAATCCTAATTTGACAGCTTTTGAGATGTTTATTGATGATTTATGCCGATCGAATAATGCCGTCATTTTTTTTTCTCTTCAAAAATTTTCTCCTGATAAAAAAAACAGTACATTAAGTTTTTCAAATTATAAATTAAGTAAAATTAATTTAGATATTAGTTTGCACGAAGCATTAGAACCTCAGCATTTTATGGTCACAAATTCATCTATGAGTGATCCAATAAAAACAGGAACATTAGACAAAGTTTTAGAAATGATGAATCAAGGTATTTTAAAAATGAAAGAAATTTTATGAAAAGAAATTTAAATTTTAATTTGATATTAGCATCGGCCTCTCCTAGACGAAAAGAATTGTTAGAAAATGCAGGCTTTCATTTTAAAGTACACGTTGTTCCTATCGAAGAAAAAATAAAAGATAAGGAAACAATCCCAAATTATATTCATAGAAACTGCACAGAAAAAGCTTTGGCGGTTTCTCAATTTTACTCTGAGAAAGAAATCATTTTAAGCGCAGATACCGTTGTTGTGACAAAAGAGAATCAACTTTTAGAAAAACCAAATGACAAAGCAGATGCTGTACGTATGTTAAAAATTCTGAGTGGAACAACACACTTCGTTTATACGGCCTACGCGATTTTTTCAAAGAACAAAAAATTAGCAGGAAAATTTATAAAAACGGATGTCATTTTCAGAGAATTGATGGATGAGGAAATTGAAGCCTATGTCCAAAGTGCAGAGCCCATGGATAAATCTGGCGCCTATGGAATTCAAGGCTTTGCTCAAGGTTTTGTCGAAAGTGTTGATGGAAATTATACAAGTGTCATGGGCTTGCCGCTTAGTCATGTGATTGTAGATCTGTATGAAATTCATAAGAACTTTAAAGTGATATTCTAAAAAAAAATGGAGTTACGCAACAGCGTTAAGTTATGAAATTAAATTTAAAACAAATATTTGTCTGTACAAGTTGCGGATCCGTCCATCCTAAATGGATGGGGCGTTGCACGGACTGTCAAAGTTGGAACACTGTTATCGAAGAAGTTATTTCCAAAAGTAGTCAAAATTATTCGGTTTCTCAAATTATAAGTACGCCTATAAATAAAATTGAATATTTGCAAGAACAACGCACTCTCACCGGAGTTTCTGAATTTGATCGCGTGCTAGGTGGAGGTTTTGTTTCTGGAAGTCTTTTATTGATTAGCGGAGATCCTGGCATTGGAAAATCAACACTGCTGTTGCAAACTTTATTTGGGATCGCATCTCAGGGAAAAAAAGTGATTTATGCAAGCGGCGAAGAAAGTCCGCAACAAATCAAAATGCGCGCAGAGCGTTTAGAAACTTTGCACGAAAATATTTTGGTCACAAATGAAACAGACATCCATGCTATTATTGACGAAGCCAGAAAAATCAAACCACATGTTTTAGTCATCGATTCTATTCAAACTGTTTTTAATCCAAATATTGGCTCTACTGCAGGAACAGTCAGTCAAATTCGAGAATGCGCAAATTTATTTATGCAATTTGCAAAAAAAGATAAAGTAACAATTTTTATTATTGGTCATGTCACGAAAGATGGCATGATTGCAGGCCCCAAAATATTGGAACATTTGGTTGATTGTGCGCTTCATTTAGAAGGAGATCTTTCGAGTGGTTATCGAATATTAAGGTCTCATAAAAATCGTTTTGGTTCGACCGGTGAAATTGGTGTGTTCGCGATGCATGGCCATGGATTAATAGAAGTTGCAAATCCAAGCTCACTTTTCATCACAGATTCTAATGTTACCTTAGAGGGTTCTGCTATTGCTGTAAGCATGGAAGGAAGTCGTCCTATTCTGCTTGAAGTTCAGGTTTTAGTTGGGAAAACAAGTTTTTCTACTCCCCGTAGGTTATCTACCGGGATCGATTCGAATCGTTTTACAATTTTATTAGCTGTTTTAGAAAAAAGATCTGGATTGTGCTTAAGCCAGCTAGACATCTACGCCAATATTACCGGTGGTTTTAAGGTGCAAGAACCTGCCATTGATTTAGCGACTGCAGCAGCTGTTGCAAGTAGCCTCTTTTCCAAACCTCTTCCAAGGCGTTCTGCATTTGTTGGGGAAGTGGGCTTAAGTGGTGAAGTTCGGCGGACAAATCATATTGCGGCTCGCCTTCAGGAATGTGTTAAATTGGGTTTTGATAAAATATTTTTACCTGCGCAAAGTTTTCAAATCGAAAAAGAAAATATTTCTAAAATATTGGATAAAGCAGAAAATGAAATTATGATTATTCCTGTTGAAACCGTCAATGAAGTCGTGCGTTTTGATTTTTAATATTATTTTTAAAAATATCTATAAGGTAACAAACTCGAGCAAAGGATTTGATTTGAATGACCATACAATTCGATTTATTCAAAAAAGAAATTGCAGATTTTCTTCAAAAAGGAATTGAATATCTTTATCAAAAATATTCATTACACCACACAACGCAAAGGGATGAAATTTTACCGTTACTCACAGTTCCCCCAGAGTTTCATTTTGGCCAATGTGCCTTTCCTTGTTTTCCCTTTGCTAAAAAATTAAAATTGCCACCACAAAAAATCGCCCTAGAGCTTCAGGATGAATTTTCTCGTTTTCCAAAAAAATACATTCAAAAAGTGGATGCTGTGCAAGGGTATTTGAATTTTTATTGCGATTTTCAAAATATTTCTGTTCACATGTGGGAGTGCATTCAAAACTATGATTTTTTTAAATCCAATTTTTATGAAAAGGAAGAATTGGAAAAAATAGTTGTTGAATATTCACAACCAAATACACATAAAGCTATGCACGTGGGCCATTTGCGTTGTCTTGTTTTGGGTGATGCTGTCAGCAATTTACTTGAATTTGTCGGTCATAAAATTGTGCGTGCAACATATCCTGGTGATGTAGGAGCCCACGTTGCCAAATTAATTTGGTACATTACTCATCCCACTCCAAAAAAATTACCTTCGGAAAATTTTGTTCCATGGCTCGGAGAAATGTACGCCAAATCAGATGAAGAAATTAAAAAAATCAAAGGATCAGAATCCGAAATAGAAATGAAAAAAGAGTTTTCTGAAATTTTAAAACAGATTAGCGCGCAACGTGGTTCCTATTACGAATTATGGAAATTAACACGGGAGTGGAGTCTCAATTATTTAAAAGATATTTATACATGGCTTCATTCTCATTTTGATGTTTGGTATTTCGAAAGCGAATGCGATGAGCCTTCTAAAAAATTGGTTCAAAAAAAATTGGAAGAAGGTTTTTTTATTCAAGATCATGGTGCCATTGGTCTTGATTTAACGGAATATAAATTAGGTTTTGCCATGTTTTTAAAGTCTGATGGACATGGTCTTTATTTAACAAAAGATTTGGAGTTATTAGATTTAAAATTTCAGGACAAGGAAGTTACAAAATCAATTTATGTTGTCGATTCTCGTCAAAAATTCCATTTCGAACAATTGTTTAAAACTGCAGAACTTTTAGGTTACAAACAAGCAAAAAAGTCCCATCATTTGGCTTACGAAACAGTGAATACTGAGGATGGAGTTCCCTTTAGCTCAAGGGCATTGAATGGTCTCGGTCTTTTTGAATTAAAAAATAAAATGGAAAAAAAAGTGATGGATGATTATTTGTTACGTTACCGAGGACAATGGTCAGAGCGAGAAATGGAATTAACAGCGAAAAACGTCAGTATGAGTGCATTGAAATATGGGATGTTAAAAGTAGACAACAATACTTCTATCACATTTTCTTTAAGCGAATGGTTACGTCTTGATGGTGAAACGGGCCCCTATTTGTTGTATGTTCATGCGCGTTGTTGTAGTATTTTAGAAAAACAAAAAGAATTTTTAAAAGAAGTTGTCTCTTTTGATTATTTGGAACTTATAGAAAAAGAATTGGTTTTTGCGCTTTGGCAATTTCACCAAAATGTTTTTGCATCAGCTCAAAATTATCGTCCTTCTATTTTGTGTAGTTATCTTTTTGATCTGTGCAAAAAATTTAATCGTTTTTATGAAAATTGCCCTATTAAAAATGCAGCTGACCATGAAAAATTTGCAAGACTTGCTATAGTAGCTATGACACAAAAAGTTTTAGAAAAAGGCTTGCAGCTTTTGGGAATACCTGCCGTAGAAAAAATGTGAGTGGTTTTTTTGTTACCTTAAATTTTTGGACACTGCAATTTTAATCCTTCTTTTTTTGATGAGGAGACCTTTTTATGAAATTTTTTTTAAAAAAAACTTATTTCGTTTTTGCATTTTTTACTTTTTTTCTGCAGGACTATTCGTATAGTTTTCCAAAAACCATTGTTTTTTTGCGACATGGTGAAAAACCAGCGGGAACTCCAGAGGATCCTGATTTCGGTCATTTAAATCACAAAGGGCTTAGGCGGGCATTGAAAGTTCCTTTTGTCATTAAAAAAAAATTTGGAAAACCAGATTATATTTTTTCTCCAAAAATTAACGTGGATAAAAAACCCCCTTCGAAATTTATGTTAAACGCTCCAAATATTGATATTACATCTCAACAAAGAGCCTTTGAAACAGCAATGCCATCTCTTGTTCATTTTAATGTGCCATTAGTCGATAAGTATAAAGAAAATGATTTTGATGGTTTGTATGGAGCGCTCAAGCTGTTTCCAAGCTCAACAAAGCTTGTGGTTTTATTTTGGGAGCATAAAAATATGGCCAAATTTATTCAGACAAAAATAAATTTTCCTTCAGCGATTTGGCCAGACGATGATTTTGATAGAATTTATGTTGCTAAATATGATGAAGTTAAAAAATCTTTTTCTGTTACTTTAGAGGCTGAGGGTTTAAATCATTTGAGTCGTCAGATACGCTCTGGTGAAGTTTATAATATTAATTGATATTATCGCAAATATAATCTTTTGCTACAGCGGAATAAGCTGAAGCAATAAAGAATTTTTTGTACGAATCATGTGGCGGTCTATCGTTCATTCCATTCCAATTTCCATAGTTTTTTGATGGGCAAGAAAAAAAAGAAAATCGATTGTCTAAATTCACCGCATGGGCATCTTCATCAATATCAAATTCGATTTGTCCTAATTCCAAAAAATTGGAAGAGTCTTCATTCAATTGGCCAAAATAAAAAGAGCAATGACCCTTGCCTTCAGAGGTTGTCATTTTATATAGTTTTGGAAATTGTTTTTCAGAAAATCGTTTTAAGCTAAAAAAAACGTTTCCATCATTTAAGTTAGAAATTGTGATCGTCGTGTCTTTTTTAACAGAATACAGATTATTTTGATGACATGTGACCTTATAATCCAAAGAAACTGTTGTTATATTTTTAATTTGGAAATAATCATTTGCTCGAGCTTCATTGAAACATAGAGTCAAAAAAAGAAAGAAAGAACGTCCTAAATATTTTGTATTTTTTTGATTTTTAACAAAATTTAAATTTTTTAGCCCCATACGCTTTTTCTT
>CANJMU010000012.1 GCA_947475135.1 Silvanigrellaceae bacterium | reverse complement strand
TGTCAATGCGCCTTGGCTGATTGCGCGAGGAATCATCAGTCCGATTGTTTCATGCAGTGGTTTGAACTGAAACCACTCTTTGTAACGAAACGAAGGCAGGGGAAATTTTTTACTTTTAATAAGTGGCAGAGCTTGGTAAATAAACTGTAAAGTAACACCTAGCATGGCTCCAAAAACCAAACCGTAAATTTCGTGAATATGAAATATATTTTCAAATAGTTTTGAAAAATAAAGACTTCCTAAAATCATTCCAACGCTTAAAAACAGGGATCCATTCATGGCACGAAACGTCATTCCTTCAATGCCAAGCATCGCCATGACGATTGCATTGAGCATCGTGAGTGGCAAATAAAATGTTAAAATTTGAAAACAATGGGCGGCTAAAACAAATCCGCCTGTGTGGTGAAAATTTTCGCTTGTGACGAGACTCATAAATGGAAAGGCGAAAATTGTTCCTAAAAGTGCAATGATTAAGGTAACGAATAAAAAAAATCCTGTTAAAATAGAAATCACTTTTTTTTCTTGAAGTGGGTTTTGATTTTCTCTTGCGTCCACAAGAACTTTAATAAAAGCACTAGAAAGTGCGCCATCTGCAAAGAGATCTCTTAAACTATTTGGAAAACGAAAAGCAGCGTAAAAAGCATCTAATCCAACTTGAGCGCCAAATGTCGCATTGACGACAATGGATCGGACCACTCCTGACATTCGAGAAATAATCACGCCACCCATTGCTTTGAATGACTTAGTTACAAAGTTTCCCTGATTGTTTTTATTTTTTAAATTCATGTTTTCTTTCTTTTGAAATTGCTTGGAATTTTTTTTGATTCCATCTAAACTTCGCAACTGTTTGTCACAGTCTTTATTTTTAGATGGAGTTTTGATGGAAATTTTATCACACTGGCTAGGAACATTAAATGAAGTTCCTTCACATCTCAAACCTTCACTGAATAAACTCAGCAATGAACATTGTTCTGGAATCTCGCTGAAGCAATTAGATTCACCTATGATGAGACAATATCGAACCGCAAAAGAAGAAGTTCCTGATGCGCTTTTGTTTTTTCGCATGGGAGATTTTTATGAATTATTTGGTGTGGATGCCATTATTGCAAGCGATATTTGCGCATTAACTTTAACTTCCCGAGATAAAAATTCAGAAAACCCTGTTCCTATGGCTGGTACCCCAGCAGTTGCTTATAAAGTAGCTCTCAAAAAATGTTTAGACAGTGGATTTAAAGTTGCTGTGTGTGACCAAGTGGAAAATCCAAAGGATGCGAAAGGTCTTGTTCGGCGGGAAATTACTCAAATTATAACACCAGCTGTTCCTGGTGATTTAGATGATTCTATTTCAAATAAAAATGCATTTGGTTGTTACCTTGCGTGTGCAATTTTAATCAACAAAAAATATGTTTTTTCCTATGTAGATACGTCAACAGCGGAATTTCGTTTTACCAATGATTTAACATTGGAAGAATTATTTCAAGAAATTGAAACTATAAAGCCTAAAGAATTGTTGATTCCTTCTCAATTTATTTTGTCATTTAAAAAAATGATAGAAAACAAGGATTCTGATTTTTTATCCCAGGTTACAATATCAAATATAGAAAATTATTTTTTAAAATCTCAAAATCACTGTGAAGAACTTTTTTATGAATTTTTTTCCCAGGAAATTTATGAACAAAGTGGAATCATTCAGGCAGAAGGCGCTTTGGAATGTATTTCTGGAATTTTAGTTTACTTAAAAAAAGCGCAAAAAGATAATTTGAAAAATTTGCAAAAAATTCAATATTACAATTCAAAAAATTATTTATTAATTGATGAATCTACTCGAAAACATCTCGATTTTTTTTCCATTTCATCGGGCGAAAAGAAGGGAAGTCTTTTTCATTTTTTAAATCATTGTTACACGTCAGCAGGATCTCGCTTGCTGTTACGCCAATTACTTTATCCTTATAAAAATTCAACAGAAATATTAAAATCTTATGAACAAATGGATGATCTGATTTCAAGTCCCAGCTTGATGAGCGAGTTGGCCTGTTTGCTTCAAAGTGTCATTGATTTGGAACGCATTCTTTCCAAATGTGCACAAAAAAATATAGACCCCATTGGAATTCTCGGGCTCCGCCAAACTCTTTTCATTTCGTTTGCAATTTCAAAACTCCTGAAAGAAAGAATTCCAAATTCTTCTTTCAGCGAGCTTTTTTCTATGAGTTTTTTACAAACTTTTATTGATCCACTCTGCAAATATTTAACCTGTGCTTTTATCGATGAAATTGATCACAGTTTTAAAATGAACCAATGCATTCGTCCTGGTTTTCATAAAGAATGGGATGAAATTTTAAATATTGAAAATAATTTTCAAAAACAAATCGATCATCTTGAAAAAACTGAAAAAGAAAAATCTCAAATTCAGAATTTAAAAATTGGATACACAAGAAATTTTGGATATTATTTTGAAATTTCAAAAGGAAAATTATCCCAGGTTCCTAAACATTTTATTCGCAAACAAACTTTGACAAATGGCGAACGATTTATCACAAAAGAATTAAAAGAGTTGGAAGAAAAATATTTAGAATGCTCAGAGCGTCGAAATGAATTAGAAATTCAAATTCTTTCAGAAATTCGTCAAAAAATTCTTTCTTACGGGAAATCCTTAAGTCAATTAAGCGAATCTTATGCAATTTTAGATGTGCAGCTTAATTTTTCTCAATTATCGATTTCTTACGGATGGGTCAAACCAGAAATTACGACGGATCCCATTATCGAGTTAAAAAATAACGTTCACCCTGTTCTTAAAGAACTTCATTTTGGAAAAATGGACTTTATTCCCAACAATATTTCCATTGGAGTTTCTGAAAAACAAAATTATGGCAACATCCATTTGATGACAGGTCCTAATATGTCTGGCAAAAGTACCTTGATGCGACAGGTCTGCGTCACGCAAATATTGTGTCAAATCGGTTGTTTTGTCCCGGCAAGTTCAGCGAAAATTGGATTGTGTGACAGAATTTTAAGTCGTATTGGTTCGTCTGATTATGCCACAAAAAATCAATCTACATTTATGGTGGAAATGTTAGAAACAGCCCATCTTTTAAGGCAAGCAACTCCAAATAGTTTGTTGATTTTAGATGAAATAGGCCGTGGGACATCGACATATGATGGGTTATCGTTAGCGTGGGCCATCATTGAAGAATTGCATGACGTGACCCAAGCACGGGCTTTTTTTTCGACTCATTATCATGAATTGGTCAAAGTTTGTGAATTGAAACATGGAATTGTGCCCATGAAAATGTCTGTTTTTGAGGATGAAATTCAAAATAAAATTATTTTTACAAGGCATTATCAGCCTGGTTTTGCAGAAAAAAGCTTTGGTCTTTTTGTTGCTCAGAAGGCTGGGCTGAGTCAAAAAATTATTGAGCGGGCGCAACAAATATTGAGTGAATTAGAAAACCGGCAGAATGCACAAGATTCTCAAAAACACCTTTTTGAAAATCTAGAAAAGCTTCAAAAATCAAGAAAAATGCCCCAAAAAATGAGGCGATCTGCGGATGATAACACCCTTTTTTAAACTTGACTTCGTTTTCTTAGTGTGATTATGTCTCGAGGTTCATTTTATTTAGTTGGTAGCAGTCTTTGACTGCTGATACCTGTTTTTATAAAGGATATTTCCTATGGTCGTCGCCACATCAACTGCATTAAACGCTGTTCAAAAAAAGAAACGTCGTTTTGCTCGTCCGAAAAGAACTTTGGATCCTCAAATTACTTTTGATTACAAAGATGTTCATTTGTTACGTCGTTTCGTAACTGAGCATGGTAAAATTGTTCCTCGTCGCATTAGCGGTGCTAGCTCTCAACAACAAAGACAATTGACTCTTGCTGTCAAAAGAGCGCGTACTATGGCTCTTATGAGTTATGGTCAAGGTGAAGTAAAGTAACGGATTTCTTTTCTGCTCATGTAGATTTTATTTGAATTATCTATTAGATTAAAACGAAAAAGTATTAAAATTATACTTTTTCGTTTTTTTTTATTTTTTTTACTTTGGATAATTTTATGCAAAATCTTAGATCTTTTTTTTATAGTTTATTTGCAATTCCAAAAAACACAAATCTTTCTCGCGAAGTTTTAGCTGGTCTGACAACATTTTTTACGATGTCTTATATCGTTATTGTGAATCCTATGATCTGGGGCGCTCCGGGAACTGGGATTTCTATTTCCGGGGCTCTGACCAGTACTGTTTTGCTTGCATTTTTCATGACATTTTTAGCAGGACTTTTTATTAAGTTACCTTATGCCATTGCGCCTGGAATGGGATTGAATGTTTTTCTTGTCTATTCCATTATTATTGCAGATAAAATTCCATGGAAAATTGCACTTGGTATGGTGTTTTGGTCTGGACTTATTTTTTTATTGATTTCCATTTTTCCTATTCGACAAAAAATTATAGAAGCTCTGCCAACAAATATGAAGCATGCACTCAGCTGTGGAATTGGACTTTTTTTAGCATTTATTGGATTTAAAAATTTAAATTTAATTGTGGCCGACCCAAATACAATTGTTACCTTAAATAAAATTGATGGAAAAATATTTTTAGGAATTTTAGGTTTTTTGATGACATTTTTTTTATTTTTTAGAAAAAAACCTTATGCATTTTTATTCTCTATTGTGTCTGTTTCTTTACTAGGAATTTTTTTTGGGTATACAAAAATTCCAGAACATCTTTTTTCATTCCCCGATTTTAAATCCACATTATTCCAAGTGGATATATTAGGGGCTTTAAAATGGAGTCTGCTTCCTCCTATTATTTCTATATTAATGACGAATTTATTTGATTCTATTTCTTCTTTGATTGCATTATCCAACACTGCTAATTTTGTAGATAAAGAGGGGAATCCTCTTCGATTGAAACAAGCATTAATCGTTGATTCTTTAAGCTCAACCTTTGCTAGTTTTTTAGGGACTTCTCCGGGAACTATTTTTATAGAATCTTCCACAGGAATTCAAGCTGGTGGAAGAACAGGGCTAGCTTCTATTGTCACGGCTTTTTGTTTTTTGCCATGCTTATTTATTGCCCCAATTGTTCAGATGATTCCACAATTTGCAACAGCCCCTATTTTAATATTTGTAGGAATATTAATGGTGCAAGTAATTAAAAATATTCGCTATGAATCTTTTGATGAAATTGTCCCAATTTTTATTACAATCGCATTGATGCCACTTACATTTTCTATTACTCAGGGTGTTGTTTTTGGTATTGTCAGTTACGTTATTACAAAAATATTGGCTGGAAAAATAAAAAATATTTCTTTTGCATTATGGGTGATTAGTATTGTTTGTTTCCTTAGTATTTTATTGGAAAAAACAAATTTATTGAAATAGGATTTTTAATCATTCAACCCCATAAAGCATTTCGCGATATTTTGGAAAAGGCCATAAGTCTGCCGGAGTCACCTCTTCAATCCCATCAACGGCAAGTTTTAATTCATTTAATTTTGGAATGAGTTTTTCGTAAACATTTCGGCAACTTTCAGATAAATGATAATGATCGACTCCTTCCGAAGTGAATTTATGAAGCTGTAATTGCAGGGCTTCCGTGCACGAATAAATACGATTTAATTTTTCAGAGTAATTTTGAGTGAGTTGTTTTGTGCAGGAATTGATTTTTAATTCTTCTGCAAGCTTTAAATTTTTGAATAATAATTTTTGATATTTTAAACATGCGGGAACAATTTGTGTATGAGCCATTTCTAAGGCGCAGTTCATTTCAATTAAAATCTCTTTTAAATATTTTTCTTGTTGGATGATGAGTCGTGCATGAATATCCTCTTGTGTAAATATTTTTGTGTTGATTAAAAATTGCGTTTTTGATTTATCTTTAAAAAAGTCCAATGCACCTGGGGTATTAGAGCAATTTGTTAAGCCTCTTTTTGAAGCTTCTTGTCTCCATTCTTCCGAATATCCATTGCCTTCAAAGCGAATTCTTTTGGTTTGAGTAATATAATTTTTTAAAATTGAAATCAGCTCGTTGCTTGAAATAAATTGAGATTTTTTTTGTTGACTTATTGTTTCGTTAATTTTCGCTAAACTGTCGGTAACAGCTGCGTTTAAAATACATGTTGGAAAGTTAATCGATGCGCTAGAACCAACTGCGCGAAATTCAAATTTATTTCCTGTGAACGCAAAGGGAGATGTTCGATTTCTATCTGTCGTATCTTGAGAAACTTGTTGCAAATGACTGACCCCTAAATCCATCATCATTTTTTCTGCATTGATTTTTTCCGAATCTCCATTCTCAATAGAATTTAAAATTTTATCGAGCATGCTGCCTAAGTAATCAGAAATAATAGCGGGTGGCGCTTCGTTAGCTCCTAATCGATGATCGTTGCCTGCATTGGCAATGCTGGCGCGTAAAACATCTGCATTATCGTTGACGCCAGCTAATATTGCGACCAAAAATGTTAAAAAAACAAGATTTTCTTTTGGTGTTTTTCCGGGCTCTAAAAGATTTCTTCCCGAGGAATCGGAGAGAGACCAATTGACATGTTTTCCGCTTCCGTTGACTCCTGCAAATGGTTTTTCATGCAACAACACAACAAAATTATGTTTTAAGGCCACACTTTTTAAATATTTCATGACAAGTTGATTATGATCGCAAGCTAAGTTGGAGCTTTCATAAATGGGAGCAATTTCAAATTGTCCAGGTGCAACCTCATTGTGTCGCGTTTTTATAGGCACTCCTAGACGGTACATTTCAAATTCAAAATCGTGCAAAAATTCTTGAACTCGAGAGGGAATGTTTCCAAAATAATGATCTTCTAATTCCTGTCCTTTTGGTGGTTTATTTCCAAAAATGGTGCGGCCAGAAAATTTAAGGTCTATTCTTTTCATGGCGAGATCTTTATCTACAACAAAAAATTCTTGCTCTGGTCCGATATTGACGATCACAAATTCAGTTTGATTTTCACCCAATAAATGTAGTGTTTTTGTAGCTTCTTTGGAAAGAGAATCATTGGATTTCAGAAGTGGGGTTTTAAAATCTAAAATGTCACCGGTGTAACTTAAAAAAACAGAGGGGATATAGAGCGTTTTGCCTTTTGTTTCTTCGATAATAAACATAGGGCTGCTCGGATCCCATGCTGTGTACCCGCGGGCTTCAAAGGTGGAACGAATGCCGCCAGAAGGAAAGCTGGACGCATCTGGTTCGCTTTGTAATAAATCCTCTCCTGTGAATTTTTCAAAGGGGAGGCCAGATTTATCGAACCATAAAAAGGCATCGTGTTTTTCGGCAGTATTTCCTGTTTGCGGTTGAAACCAGTGACAATAATGCGTGACTCCAAGATCCACAGCCCATTCTTTGACGGCGCTGGCAATTCGAGTGGCTAATTCTGAGTCTATTTTTCCACCGACTTTCATGACAAAAGCTATTTTTTCTTGGTCTATTTTGGACAACCTTTTTGCCATTTGTTTTAAATCAAAGACATTTTGGCCAAAAATAGAGCTGATAGGTGGAAGGAGATTTTTATGAGCGGTGCTGTCTTCTTTTTGGGTGATTTTAAAATGCATGGGGGCCTCATTTTTAAAATTGAAAAATGAAAGTGAAAGCGAAAGGAATCGTTCTCAATGTATTAACATAATTTTAATTTGTATTGAATAGACCTCTTTCTAAACTGAAGTTAGGAAAGAGGTTAGAGCTCAGATAGATAGCAAAAGTATTCATTTTAATTTTTTTTCTGACGATGCTTAACCATAGGAAAGGGAGATGCCTTTCTGGATAAAATGGTTTTTTCTGCTAAATTAATATCAAATATTTATCGAAAACAAAGGAGTTGATAGATGAATATTTTTTGTAAAATGAATAGGGTGTCAGGGTTTACGATAGTTCTTCTTGTTTGGGCCGCCTTTTTATCAGGGACTGCAAAAGCCCAAGACCTTTCTCTTGTGACTGCGCTTCAAACTCCGGTTCCACAAAAAAAACCTGTATCCCAAAAATTGACAGCTGAACAATATTTAACTCGAGGAAATAAGGCGTATCAGGACAAGGATTATGCGGCGGCGGCAAAGTATTATCGACAGGCTTCAGATGCAAAAAAAGGGTCCAATAAGACCAAGGCTAGTGCCGAGCATCGCTTGGGAGACCTCTACAAAAACGGACTTGGGGTGGAAGAGGATTACCAGTTAGCTGTGAATTGGTATCAAAAAGCCGCAAACCACGGAGATAAAAAAGCTCTGGAAGATAAACCACAACCCAAAGAATTTGTTTCGCAAGAGGGAAAATTCAGCATTTTAATACCGGGAACAGTAAAATCAGATAGCCAAACGATTGTTTTACAAAATTCGCTTGGTAGTACGACTCTGTACAGTTACTTTGTGGAAGCTCAAAACAAGTATGTTGCTTATATGGTGATGTACAACGATTATCCTTCAAGTGTCGATGTGTCTTCTCCGGAAACTGTTCTGACAAGGGCACGGGATGGGGCGCTTAAAGGTGGCAAAGCAACTCTGATATCCGACAAACCTGTTACCTTAGGTGGTATTCCCGGGAGAGTCTTTACCTGCCAAGGGGCAGAAGGTTATTTTTTTGAAGTGCATCATTATTTTATAGGGCACCGTCTTTATCAAGTCATGATCGTTGTTTTTAAGGGGTACGACGCAATGTATAAGGATTCCTTTTTTGATTCTTTCAAAATTTTGCCGTAAAAAAATTAACCTAACAACAAAAACTCACTCAGAGCTTCGACTGATAATGTTGTTCCGTAACTATTTCTGACATAATTTTCGTCGAGCACCTGAAATGTTTCAATATTTTTGCTTTTCACAACTAAAAGTTCTTGTTTGAAAAATTCATTAGAATTATTTGTTAAATACTGCGCTGTTTTTGTCGCATTGTACAATTCTATTTTGTAGTCATTTGGCTCAAGTAAAAATCCTGATTTTTCTGGAAATTGAATAAATAGAGATAAAAATTTGTTATCAGGACTGGGCTGATTTTGTATCAATGTATGTTTTAAATGAGCAAGATTTGGAATATCCTTTTGTGATTTGATAAATTTTAAATCGTTATTGAGTTGTTGAAATATTTTTTTCTGCAATATGGGATAAATTTGTTCGAAATCACTGAGTGTTACATGTATCTTTTGTTTCTTTAAGGACCAATGTTTATCTTCCTGACTCATAAATGAAACCTCATGTGCAACAAACTTATTTGGACTTGTTTTCTGTCAGAGGAGCTGAAATACTCTTTAAAAATACAACAAAAATATACCAAAGATATTGATTGGTTAGGTAAAAAAACTTGACGGTTTAGGTAACATTTGCTTCTCTCCTATTTTTATCAATTGTATGACGGCGAGAAAAAATGTTACCTTTTTATTCCCTAACAAAAAAACAATTCGCAAAAATATTAAATGAAGAATTATTAGAGAAAAAATCAGAACTTCATGCAAAAAATATTTTTTTAAGTATTTATAAAAGTAAAACTCAAAAAAAATTATTTCAACATATTCCTCAATCGATGCAGCGTTGGTTTCAATCCAATATTCATCTGAATCTTTCTTTAAAAATTCATTTTATTGAAAAGAGTGAACAGGATTCTAGTGTCAAATTTATTTTAGAATTAAAGGATAATAAATACATAGAAACCGTGCTTATTCCTGAAAAAAATCATTTGACATT
>CANJMU010000011.1 GCA_947475135.1 Silvanigrellaceae bacterium | reverse complement strand
GGGTTCAATCCGCAAAATAAAACACCTCTCAAAAAAAACCCTATTTTATGTTTTAAAATCGTGTCTTTATTTTGAATCACGTCACTTTGAACATTGCGCTTGAATAAGCCATAAATTCCAAACAAAATAAAAAAAGCACCACCAAATAGTCCAATCACACGAAAAATTTCATGGGGAAGATTTGATAAAACAAGACTTCCTATTGCAATATTTGCAATCAAAACATCTGTTAAAATGACACCAAAAAGAAACCAATTTATTTTCGAGAATTGTTTTGTATAAATCCAATGAGAAACCCCCATATTAATGGGGCCCGGGGGCATGGCAGAAACAAAAGAAAAAAGAAGACCAAAAACAAAAATAAAAACAAAATTCATTTAAGAATTCTGCATGATATTTGTATTCATTTTCTGAATCAAGATAGAGTTCAACTCTTCTCGCACACCTCTTGTTTGTATATGGGATTGTTCATGTTCATAAGGTAATAGAGATAATAAATCATTTTTTGTTTTTTCAAGACTCACAAATTCATTGCAAATATATAAATCAATAGAAATATAGTTATGTTCTGGATATGTGTGAATACTAAAATGCGATTCACTTAGGACAAGTACAGATGTCATTCCGTAAGGTTCAAATTTTTTTTCTATTTCGCCAACAACACAAAAATGACTTTCAACATATTTTTTTATATTTTGAACATAATCATCCGCGTGACAGTTTTTGAGCCATATATCAATTGTAAGTAATTTTCCAAATGTTTTCATGAAATGATTTTAACGTTTCTTGATAAACAACACTATGAAAAATATATCAAATTTTTGACACGACAAATAAAGGACATCTTACGCGCGTTATTCATGAATATGAGGAGAGCTGATTACGATTTAAACTCTTGGCTTAAAAAATCTTTCAAGGTTCTCACCAAATAAAACAAGTCTTCTTCCGAATGGGGGTGACTTAAAAAACCAACCTCGTAGCCACTGGGCCCTAAGTAAACACCGTTTTGCAACCAAAAATGATAGGCTTTATTGAATGTCGATATTTGCGTTTTTTGAACATCTGAAAAGTTTTGTGGCGCTTTTTCACAATTGAAAAAAAATCCAAAAAAAGACCCAATATGTTGAAAATAAACATGCCCCGTTCTTAAAAAACCAAACAATTCTTCTTTGACAATTCGCTCCAACTCATTTCCTTTTTTGTGCAACAGGGAAATCAAATTTAATTTTTCAATTTCTTCAAGGGTTGCAAGCCCTGCGGCCATGGCCAGCGGGTTTCCACTTAATGTGCCAGCCTGATAAGCTTTCCCTATGGGGGCCACATGATCCATAATTTCTTTTTTGCCCCCGTAGGCCGCCGCTGGAAGCCCCCCGCCTATAATTTTTCCAAAGGTCCACATATCGGGAACCACGTCAAACAATTCGGCGCACCCTCCTTTGGCCAAACGAAACCCTGTCATCACTTCATCAAAAATGAGAATGGAATTATTTTCTTTTGTGATTTTTCTTAAAAAAGGAAGAAAATCTTCACAAGGTAACACAAGATTCATGTTTGCAGCCACTGGTTCGACAATAACTGCGGCAATCTCTTTTCCAAATTGATCAAATAAATCCTGAACATTTTGAATATCATTATATGTCGCAACCAAGGTATCGGACGTTAAATGAGCTGGAATTCCAGCGGAATCTGGCGTCCCAAGTGTTGCCAAACCACTTCCTGCTTTGACTAAAAAACCATCCGCATGCCCATGGTAGCACCCCTCAAATTTGATGATTTTATTGCGTCCCGTTGCGGCCCGCGCCACACGCACCGCACTCATGGTGGCTTCTGTTCCACTGCTGACAAAGCGAAGCTTTTCAATCCAAGGGACAAATTCTTTGATTTTTAAGGCCAATTGGAGTTCTAATTCGCAGGGTGCACCAAAAGTCACTGCTTTTTGAGCCTGTTTTGTAATGGCCTCGATAACTGTTGGGTAGGAATATCCTAAAATTAAGGGTCCCCAAGAAGAGCAAAAATCAAGGTAACAATTCCCGTCCACATCATAAAGATTTTTTCCGCTCCCATGGGAAAATACAATAGGATCTCCCCCAACACTGCGAAAAGATCGCACAGGTGAATTCACCCCTCCCGGGAAAATTTCACGACTTTTTGACATAATTTGTCTAGATTTTTCCATATTATTTATCATTTATTTTATGACCTATTTAAAAAAGGGATCAGTGCCCCAATGGCACCAGCGCTGTCACCAATACAATGCTGATAAACTTTCACACTCTCATTTGGCAGATAAGTATTTTTTCCAATATTTTTCTCTAAATTTTCATAAAGGACTTTTTGTAAGCTAAGACCACCGCCCATGACAAAATAGTGAGGATCTAAAGCACATGTGATTGTTCCTAAGAAAAAGGACAAATCTTTTCGATATTGATTCACAACAGCAAGCGCAATGGGATCTTTTTTTTCATAATATTCAAAGATATCTTTGCTTGTGGGGCGTTGATGAATCTGTGCATAAATTCGTGTGTTCATCAAGGCTTCTAAAGCGGGCCCACACAAATACTGTTCTGCACAGCCTTGTCGTCCGCAGTAACAAGGGTGACCATTTGGGTAAAGTGTCATGTGGCCCAGTTCTCCGCCGCCTCCGCATTTTCCAGACACCACTTTTCCATGAACAACAATCCCACCACCAAAACCCGATCCTAAAATCAGCCCCACTCCAATTTGTTTTTTCACGGGAATTTTTGTTTCTTTAAAATAAGAAAGCCCAGCCCCACAAAAAACTTCCGCCAAAGCAAAACAGTTGGCATCATTTTCAGAACGAAAAGGACAATCCCATTTCAATTTTTGCTGCAAATCTTTATTCATGTTGTGACCAGAAATGACCATGGTATTGCTACGTAAAACAACACCACTCATCGGATCCACAGGGCCAGGCACACTCAAGCCAACGCCTTGAATTTTTGTTTCTTCAATTTGATTTTTTTGGCAAAGTTCCTTGGCCAAAGAAGACATCTTTTCTATGATTTGTGAATATCCCAAGTGTCGTTCCGTTGGAACTCTTTTTCGATCCAGAACACTGCTTAAAATAATTTCATCATTCTCTTTTAAGACTTCAAACGAAAGAACATCATTTTTATTTTCTGACTTTTGTCCCACACAAATCAACATGGCTTCAATCTTTGTGCCACCAATATCAAATCCTATATAATACATTATCGAGTCACTCCATTTTCTTGGAAAGCTTTTTGGAAGGCCTGAACAAAAGCGTCTGGCGAATGGGTTCCCTTATATTCTATTCCGTTAATCAGAATAAGTGGTGTGCCCTGAATTTTTTGCAAATTCGCCAAACCCGCATCCTCTTTTATTTTTTGCAATTCTTGATGACTCGAAAGACATTTTTCAAAGATATTGGCATCCATTCCCAAACTTTTTGCTTGACCGATTAAACCTGCCCTCGAAAAATTTTGTGCTCTTTGTGAATCGGACCATTCTTGGCCCTGAAATGCCCAATCTTTCATAGGGAAAAAAGACCCCTGATCTCCTGCACAACGTGCGGCCTCGGACAAATCACACGTGTAAACATACCAACCTTCGCTTTGAATGTAAGGATTGCATTTGTTACTTAAAGGAAAAAAACGATAAATAAACAAAACTTTATCAAAACCCATCGTTATTTG
Organism: Silvanigrellaceae bacterium; assembly: GCA_947475135.1. Next base: position 6,141 of record CANJMU010000011.1, on the reverse strand, counting down.
CGCTTGAGAAAGAGCTTCATTGGCATCGCGGCAATGGGGACAACCAAAATCAGAAAACATTTGAACAATGACAGGTGCATCATCACTTCCTTTGCGAAAATCCTCTCCATTCCCAACAAAATTTGTTTTGTTAAATGTTAAAAACAGATTTTTAATATTTTGATTTTGGGCTAACAGAGCCTCACTCTTTTTCTGAGAATTGAAAGACGCATCTTCATTATTTTTTTGTAATTTTTCTAAATTGATCTGATCCTTCGGTATCACCACTTTTTTTTCTGCTGCTGGTTCGATTATTTTATTCATAATCAAAGGGGCTATTAGTCCAATCGCCAACGGCGGAACCCCTAATAAAGAAAAAACACAGAGATAACTGACGAATGCATTGGAAATAAATTTTCCGTGTTTCCGACTTTTAAAGTAACAATAAATTTGATATATCGTAAATAAAAAAACTAAAATATGAATAATAGTGCATGTAGGACAAATAATCTTGAGTATAAAATAAGAAACATAAACAAGCCCAAGGACAGCACCCATACCGATTGCAGAGATCAATATTCCAATAAGACTCATCGTTTTTTCATTCACATAAGTTATTTTTGGCAGTAAGGAAAGCATCAGAATAGCTATAAAATAAGTCATACCGTAACTACCCAAGGGAATATTCAGCAACTCTCCGTAGTGACTGCCTATAACCGAAGAGCAGCTTATTTGACTATTAATATCACAAAGCGAACCATGACCTGGTTTTAAATAATTTATAATATGCAGATATAACGCGTAAAGTGACACAAAAAATCCAACAACTGAAATAATTAAGGACACCCATTGAATCTGATTTACATTTTTTTCTGTCTTCATAAAAAAATTCCTTTTGATTAACATTTCCCTGTATTTTCAATATCAACACAATAAGTTTGCGTTTCAAGCAAAGGAAACCAGCCATCCTGACCATAAATAAAATCAGGTAAAGAAACATCACCCTTGGCCATAAATTTTATCTTAAAATTTTTATTTTTTGAAATTTTTCCTTCAAAACTTTTTGTCACAAATTGAGAAAAATTATCTCTGCTTATTACCCATCTTGTGTATAAATCACCATCAACATACAGCTCCACACGATTTGTCGAATTCCAGGAAGGAATAAATAATCGAAAACGAATGACAATATTATTTGAGTCAAAAACAAAATTTCCATTTTTTTCTGTTGCAGTCAAAATTTTTAAATTGGCACCATTGCTTTTTTGATAATGATTCAATGCAATTTTACCCTTATGTTTCACGGTTACAATCTCATAATATTGTGCAAATGGAATTTTATAAGTCGAATTTTGATCTTGACTGTTTTTAATATCTAAATTGAGTTCTTCTGGCAATTCAATCGCAGATGCAATTTCTTTTTCATCCTTCAGTGGTTTGTAGATAATAACATATTTGTTACCTTCTTTTTTTTCTGGTATTTTTTGCAATAATATTCCTTGAATATCAGAAAAAAACCACTGTTGAAAAGGCCAATAAAATGAATATTTTCTTCCTATCAAATTCGGATCTGCATAATAAATTTTATTTTGAAATTCAAAAACATTTTCTTCAACAAACCCAATGTCATCGGAAAAAGGGCAACTTAAATCCCATTTTTCATTTTTAAAAAGATCCACATCAGAAAAGCATAGCACTCTATTTTTTCTAAGAACAACAACCCGATAAGCCCCTTCATCTAAAGCAATCTGCAAGCGGTCTTTGCTCACAAGAAGTGTTGTTTTTAAATATTCATCAACTCCCAAATCCTGAGTGATATCATTCCCTGTGCTGTAAAGATCATCCTTCATATCCCCGGCAAGTTCCTGCAAATCCTTTAAATCTGAATAGTCGTATTCCCTGCGTCCTATTCGAATCAAATCCCCTTGTTTTATAAAACTTTTATTATTGACCTCGATATTTAAAATTTTTTTTGAATACAAAGGAAGGGGAATTTCATTTTGATTGGACTCAAAAAAAACAGCTTTTCTTTGCAGTCCATAACTAAGACTCGCATAATAGGACTCATCAGGTAAAAAACATCGCCCCACTCCGCGATCATCCAATCGTACCGCTGCGACTGGTGTCGATTCATTTTTAGAAAAAATAAAAAATAATTCATTGGAGTCTTTGTTATTTTTCGCCCGAAATTGGTACAACTTTTTTTCAGAAAAATAATTTGAATTGAGTATTTTACAAAAACCTTTTTGAGGAGAGGGCACAAATTCATCCTGATCATTGTAACTTCCTAAATAGAAATCAGACTCTTGTTCTATCTTTTGATTTTCTGAAATAAGTGCAAAAGGAAGCCAAAGATTTTCTAATTTTTTATGATTTCTGAAGGAAAAATTCTGACCAAAAAAATAATCATTCTCTTTCGTTTTTTGAAATTGAGAGGGACTGTTCACATCAGATTTTATTTTTTCCCCTCCATTTTTTGAAAGGCAAGACAAAAAAAATCCAAAAATAACGTATAAAAACAGGAACGATTTTAGAATGTTAGCCATAGTTTTGAAACTCGCTCAACAAAATTGATTTAAATCAAGGATTTTTATGAAATTTTCCTCTAGTTTGACACTTCCTGAGCAAACCGAAGTCCTTTTTTTGACAAGGAAATATGACATGCTTACTCGTATCCCACAAACTTTCTATGCAGATTCTTCACATTCAGAAAGCGTCACACCACCCAGCCCTAAAGTTATCAATCCAAGTGCTCATGATACCATAAATCCCGTTCCTACCGCTCGCATTAAAACTCTTCCTCCAAGCGTCATCAAAGACATTGAACAAAAAAATTTGGCCCGTAAACTTTCAGGTTTATCGCCTATTGTCATTCGTGTGCGCCGCTGTTTAACTTGTGGTGGACATTTCGAATCCAGTGGCAATCGCACCTGTGGATGTTCTTCTCGCGCAGCAGGAACGATTGCTGGCCGGGAAATTATCTAATCCAGCCTTTCATTTGTTTCAACCCGAGGCCTTTTGACGCCACGCTATTGACAGTGTGTCTGCACTCACTGTAACACTAGATATGGTATTTCAATGAAAGGTGTCACTTATGAAAGCGTCTGCGAACTCTCTTCCTCATCATCCTTTGTTTCATTTTTCTAGTTTCAATTTATCTCATATTGATTTGAACGAAGACCTTGAAAACTTAATTCTTAATATTCGCCCGTTGATTGAACGCGGTCGTGAATATTCCTATTTAGCATCCTCTCTTCTTTGTGAAAAATTAAGATTGGAAACCTGCGCAACTTTAGGGGCCCTTACTCAAAGATCAAGTCTACCAGAAGCCGAAAAGTTTTATCCTTCCCTGACCCAATATGTTCAATTCGGTGTTAAACAGAATCACTTGACCCCAAGACTTTTAGAATTGGACCTCAATTTTTTAAATTCAAAGATTGATTATTCACGAAATCACCTGATGGATTACCTTGGTGCACATACAGTTTATGACCGTTATGTTTTGCATGTTAAAAATTCGCGCTATGAAAACTTCCAACATTTTTGGATGAGAGTTGCTATGGGTGTTTCCTTAGCTGAAAAAAATGCTGTGGAATCGACGAAGCGTGCTGCGGAATTCTACGATGTTATTTCCCAGTTACTTTACGTTCCAAGCACACCAACACTCTTCAACGCGGGCACATGCCATCCTCAAATGTCATCTTGTTTTCTAACAACCACACAAGATAGCTTGGTCGATATTTATCGCCAATATTCCGACAATGCCATGCTTTCTAAATATGCCGGTGGGCTTGGGAATGACTGGACGAATATCCGCGCAAGTGGCAGCTGGATTAAGGGAACAAACGGACGCTCCCAAGGGGTCATTCCTTTTATGAAGGTCCAAGATTCTTCGACAATCGCCGTCAATCAAGGTGGAAAAAGAAAAGGCGCTGTCTGCGCTTATTTGGAACTTTGGCACCTCGATATTGAAGATTTCCTAGAGCTTCGCAAAAATACAGGGGACGAACGCCGCCGCACACATGACATGAATACCGCAAGTTGGGTGCCTGATTTGTTCTTAGAACGCGTTGAATCTCAGAGTGGATGGACACTATTCTGCCCAAGCGAAACCCCCGATTTGCATGACGCCTACGGCGAAAAGTTTCGTGAACTTTATTTAAAATATGAAGAAAAAGCACAAAATGGCAAAATAGAAAATTACAAAACCATCGATGCTGTTTCCTTATGGCGCAAAATGTTGACGATGATTTTTGAAACAGGACACCCGTGGGTGACATTCAAAGATCCTTGCAATTTAAGAAGCTCTCAGTTTCACCAAGGAGCCATTCACAGCAGTAATTTGTGCACAGAAATTACATTAAATACCAAAGATGATGAAACCGCTGTTTGCAACTTAGGATCTTTGAATTTAAAAAATATTTTTTTATCCCCAACCCCTTACGAAACACTGAAAAAAACAGTTTTTGTCGCAATGCGCATGCTCGATAACGTCATTACAGAAAATTTTTATCCTATTCCTTCTGCAAAAACAGCGAATGAAAGACATCGCCCCGTGGGCCTTGGGTTTATGGGCTTTCAAGATGTGCTCTACATCAAAAAAATTCCTTACAGTCACCCGGAAGCTGTTTACTTATCTTCTAAAATAACAGAATTTATCGGTTACTTTTCTATTCAGGCCTCTGCTTTACTGGCTCGTGAACGAGGATCCTATTCTTCGTTTTCTGGGTCTTTGTGGTCCAAAGGCGTTGTTCCGTTAGACACTGTTGAATATTTAGGTGGGCATGTGAACTTACCGGAAGTTCCAAAAACCTACTTAGATAAAAAAGGAATCACTCATTTAACATCGACTTTGCTTGAAAAAGACGGATTTTTTGATGAATATTTAAATTGGAATGACCTTCGCCAATATGTCAAAGGTGGAATTCGCAATAGCTTGTGCATGGCAGTGGCACCAACTGCAACAATTTCAAATATCTCTAATTGCACGCAATCTATTGAGCCTACTTACAAAAATCTTTACGTAAAAAGCAATATGGGCGGTGATTATACTGTCATTAATGAGTACCTTATTGATGACCTTAAAAAACTTAATTTATGGAATGAAGAACTTTCTTTAGAGCTCAAACGCGCGGATGGTTCCTTAGCTAATTTAAATATTCCATCGGAACTGAAAGAATTGTACCAAACGGCCTTTGATATTGCCCCAGAACAGCTCATTCGTTGTGCTGCCGTCAGACAAGTCTTTATTGATCAAGCACAAAGCCTGAACCTTTATATGAGTGCGCCAAGTGGTAAAAAAATCGATGAAATGTACCGTTATGCTTGGCATTGCGGATTAAAAACAACTTATTATTTAAGGACTAAAGCGGCCTCTGGAGTTGAAAAATCCAGTGTGACGAGCATGTCCTCGGTACGTCAAGGTGGAATCGGCAGAACAACAAATTACGAAACCATGCAAGCCCAAGCCTGTTCCATCGACAATCCAAGCTGCGAATCTTGTCAATAATTTGAGTTTTATTTTTAAATCAACTCTTTTCAAAGGACTTCTTTATGCTTATCAATGAAACTCAAACACAATTAATGCCATTTCAATATCCTTGGGCCTGGGAAGAATTTAAAAATTTATGCAAAAACCATTGGCTCCCGCAAGAAATTTCCATGGCACTGGACATTGCCCAATGGAAAAGCCCTCATTCTTTAACGAATGATGAAAGACATCTCATCAAAAAAATATTGAGTTTTTTTGCCAACACAGATGTTCTTGTGGGCGATAATATTATTATGGCCATTTACAAAAATTTATCGAGCCCTGAGTGCCGCCAATACCTGACAGCACAAGCCTTTCAAGAAAGCATTCATAGCTGGAGCTACGCTCACATTGTGGAATCTCTTTCCATGAATCAAATTGAAGTTTTTAGTGAATTTAAAAGAACAGGAACCATCAAAGACAAACACGATTTTCAAAATCAATTTTTAGAGGGAATGCTCAATCCTGATTTTAATACAAAAACAAAAGCGGGACGTGCCACATTTTTAAAAAATTTGTGTGCGTATTACATTGGTATGGAAGGAATGCAGTTTTACAGTGCTTTTGTTTTGTTACTTAATTTTAAACGACGCAATTTACTTGTTGGAACAGCTGAACAACTTGAATATATT
>CANJMU010000010.1 GCA_947475135.1 Silvanigrellaceae bacterium | reverse complement strand
TTTTTTGTTACGTTAGTATCTAGAACATGAAGACTTCCAGAAGCTAAAGGTTCTTGAAATAATTTTTTCTGAAAATAATTTTGTGCATGAAAAATAATATCGATCAATTCGGATTGGCCGTTGCCTTCAACCCCAGCAATTCCAACAATTTCTCCTTTGAATAAATTCAAGTGAATGTTGGATAATAAATTTTGTTTTTTATTTTCAGGGTTAAGTAAACATAGATTTTCAATCTTCAAAACACTTTTATTTTCTACTTTTCCCCTAGGAATATTAGGATGAAGATTTATATCGCGCCCAATCATAAGGGACGCAATTCTGTTTTCTGTGGCTTCTGATGTTTTGATTTCCCCGACAATTTTTCCAGCACGAAAAACTGTGATGTCATCACTAATGTTTAAAACCTCATTTAATTTATGGGTCACAATAATAATTGTCTTGCCTTCATTTTTCAGCTTTTTTAAATTTTCAAACAATTGCGTCACTTCAAGTGGTGTTAACACTGCTGTGGGTTCATCTAAAATTAAAATTTCTGCATTGCGGTATAATAATTTTAAAATTTCAATGCGTTGCTGATTTCCCACTGGTACTTTAGATATTTTAATATCTAAAGACGTTTCGAGTCCATATTTTTTTGCAAGTTCTAAGATTTTTCTTTTTGCTTTTTGGCGATCTAAAAAATTAAATGGAAGGGGAATTATTTTTAATTTAACTGATTTTTTTTCATCCCCAAGAATAATATTATCGAGTCCAGTCGCATTGTGCGCCAGCATAAAATGTTGATGCACCATCCCAATTCCATTTTGTATCGCATCTTTCGATGATTTCCATCGTTGTGGTTTGCCATGAACAACAATTTCTCCTTCATCTTCCTGATAAAGTCCAAAAAGTATTTTCATTGCAGTCGATTTACCAGCGCCATTTTCACCAATCAGTGCGCGAATGGTTCCTTTTTTGACCTGAAAGCTAATATTTGAATTGGCACAAATGTTTCCAAAATTTTTTGTTACGTTACGAAATTCAAAGGCATAGGTTTCTTGTTTTTCCATGGAATAGGACCATTCTTTTTAAAAAATTAGCGACGTTGCTTATAAAAATCTGGAACAATAATTTTTTTATAAAGAATATCTTTTTTTATTTTATTGATTTTTGCAATATCTGTCGTGGTAAAAAAAGATTGATTGTATTTATCATAGGACCAATCGACGCCTGAATTTTGTAGTCCATAAGTTGCATGGCCGCTTTGAAATTTATTGTGAATAAATTCATTGATTGAATTGTAAACAGAAACATCAACTCTTTTTATCATGCTGGTCAAAATAATTTTAGGGTTGATCCAATTTTGATTGGAATCGACTCCAATAGCAAAATATTTTGTTTTTCCTAATGACTTATTCATATCTTCTGCAGCATTAAAAATCCCATTTCCAGAGGATGCGGCCACTTGAAAAATAATATCCGTATCGTTTTCATACTGAGCTAACGCCAATTCTTTTGCTTTGGATGGATTATTCCAGGCGTCTGGGGTGACTCCAATAAATGTCGATGTCACTTTTATTTTTGGATTGACATATTTAGCACCAGCTTCATATCCTAATAAAAAACGGTGAATAATAGGGACGTCCATTCCTCCAATGAAACCAATTTTATTTGTTTTTGTTTTCATTGCAGCAATAGCGCCAACGATAAAAGATCCTTCATGCTCTTCAAAAGTAATGGAACGAATATTTTTTGCTTTATTTTTATCTTCAACATTGGAATCGATTGCTAGGAATTTTTTTTGAGGATAATTTTGTGCCATATTTGCTAGGTAACTTGAGGGATTAAATCCAATGCCAATAATAAAATCGCAACGAGCACTCGTTGAAAAATTGACGAAATATTGTGTAATTTGGGAGTCATTTTTTGGTTCAACAAAAAGACTTTCTTTGGAAATAGGAAGATCTTTCATCGCTTTTTGAAAACCACGCACAGCAGATTCATTAAAAGAATGATCGTCTTTTCCCCCTTTATCAAGAACCATACAAATTTTTGGAGGAGCAGCAAATCCTTCAAAAAATAAGAAAAAGTTGAGTAAAAAGAGTCCTCCTAAAATCCATTTTCCAGAAAACTTCATAGACGATTCCTTTTTTTAAATTCAAAATGAGTGTTGGAAGTTGTTTAAAAAAACAACCCAAACTGTACTAGCATATCCTGTTTCCTTTGCGCCACACGAAAATGAAGTTGACTTTGTCGGACCTATTGTGTAAATCCGTTTTGATTGAGTGCAATGAAAATTCTCTCAGTTTATGCGCGGTTAGCTCAGCTGGATAGAGCACCAGACTACGAATCTGGCGGTCAGGCGTTCGAATCGCTTACCGCGCGCCATTTTTATTCCCTTCGAGAGGTAACTTTTTAAGAAATTGCCTCAGACAAGGCGTCGCAAGCAAGAGTCGACGCAATGTACATTTTAGTACATGAGGAGACCGAGTCGCAGCGGCAACGAAGTGTTAGGCAATTTCTTAAAAAGTTATTTGGAGAGATGGGTGAGTGGCTAAAACCATACCCTTGCTAAGGGTACGAAGGGGAAACTCTTCCGAGGGTTCGAATCCCTCTCTCTCCGCCACCTTTTTTAAACTTTCAAATATTAAAAATAACAATGAGTCGAATTCCCATCCGCAAGTAAGATTTGTCCATTAATAAAGGACGCCTCCTCTGAAAGTAAAAAACTGACTGCTTGGGCAACTTCTTCGGGTTCTCCCATCCTTCCCAAAACGCTCCTTTGGTTCCATTCTTTTTCAATTTTATGTGCCGGTACATTTTTTATTTTTGATTCATTTTCTATAATATTCATCAGATGTTTGGTTTTTGTAGGACCTGGGCCAACACTATTCACTCGAATCCCATCGGCAGATAATTCTTTAGATAATAATTTTAAGTAAACACTGAAACCTGTTCTATAAATTGCAGATAAATTTAAATTGCGCACGGGCTCTTTGACAGAAGTACTGGTGATGGCAACAATACTAGATTTGTAAGGTACCAAAAAGGAAACGCAATTTTGAATAAATTGTTGCGGGCCAACTAGAAGAAGTTCATTGGCATTTTTAAAATCTTCTGCACTTAAAGAATTTAAGTCTCCAGATTTTGGTCCACCGGAATTGATGACCACTCCATTCAATTTTTTTTGATTTAAGATTTTTTGAATTTCATTTTTTGACAATGGGGACGTCATATTCATGTTCGCAAGTTCTACATTTTTTGCGCCAAATTTTTCTAAATGACTCACAATTTCTTTTTTATTTTCAGCGGTTCGTGAGCTTAAAATAAGTGAAGCTCCTTTTTTTGCAAGAGTTTCTGCAACGGCAAGCCCAATTCCAGATGTTCCGCCTGTGATCCAATAAAGTTTGTTCATATTGATTTCCCCTTGTTTTTTATGTAATCAACTATTGATTACATGTATATATTGATCAATAGTTGATTGTCAATATAATTGAATTTCTTGAAAATGTGCTTATATTTTTCTATGGTTCGCTGTCATGAGCTTTCTTAAGGAACTTTATTTTTAAAAGCTAACATCAAGGGAAAATATTATGGAAAAAGTTGTCATTATTGGTTCAGGACCAGCGGGCTTAACTGCCGCAATTTATTGTGCAAGAGCGGCTTTAAATCCGATTGTTTTATCGGGAATTCAGCCTGGTGGGCAATTGACAACAACCACGATGGTGGAAAATTGGCCCGGGTTTGAGCATGGTGTTGATGGCAATCAATTGATGAGCCAAATGCAGTTGCAAGCTGAAAATGTGGGAGCAAAAATAGTCTCAAGCACAGTGAGTGAAATTAAAAAAATAGAGGGTGGATTTTCCGTTTGTATCGAGGATGAAAAACCAATCGTTACACAAACAGTGATTATTGCAACGGGTGCAAGTGCGATTACTTTACCGTTACCTAACAAAGATAAATTGATGGGATATGGGCTTTCTACTTGTGCGATTTGCGATGGATTTTTTTATAAAAATAAAAAAGTAGCTGTTGTTGGTGGTGGCGATAGCGCGATGGAAGAGGCGACTTATTTATCGAAATTGGCATCAGAAGTGACTTTAATTCACCGCAGTGAAAAATTTAGGGCTAGCAAAGCCATGTTAGATCGGGTTTTATCGAACAATAAAATAAAAGTTCAAATGAATACAGAAGTCATCGAAATGCTTTCCAATGAGCAAGGTTTAACTGGAATTGTTTTAAAAAATAAAAATGCTGAAATTCAAAAACTTAATATCGATGGTTTATTCATGGCAATTGGACATGTTCCTAATACAAGTTTTGTGAAAGGGTTGATTGATCTTGATGAACAAGGATATATTTTGACCCATAACGGAACACTCACCAGTGTGCCTGGGATTTTTGCCGCTGGAGATGTGGAAGATAAAATTTATCGTCAGGCTGTGACTTCTGCTGGGCGCGGTTGTCAAAGTGCCCTGCAGGTAGAAAAGTATTTAGAGCATCTCAACTGAGGTCTACTAAAAATTTGATTTATCAAGAAGCCCTTTTCTCTTCAACATCGATAATTAATTTGCCTATATTGTAAGATGTAAAAATACGAAATAATTCTTTATCCAATTTTCCTTTTTGAACATCATGATCCAAAATATTCAATGCCTGCAACATAGGAACTGCTTTTTTGTAAGGTCTATCTCTAGAAACCAACGCATCAAAAACATCTGTAATGGCCATCATTTTCGCTTGAATGGGAATATTTTGAGAGATTAATTTTCGGGGATATCCAGAACCATCCTCTCTTTCGTGGTGTCCATAAACAATTTCGGGAAGATTTTTAAATTCTTTTGTCCACGGAATTTGAACCAGAAAATTATAGGAATGGGTGACGTGACTTTCAATTTCTAATCTCTCCTGACGAGATAAAGATCCTCTTGGGATACTTAGAATATCAATTTCCTGTTTCGTTAGGATGGGTAAACTCAGTTCCCCTAAAGTAATTTTGGTCGCAGCAATTTTTGTGATTTTTTCTAACGTTTCCATATTTTCTAAGCTTGGTTCATTCATTTCTAAAATAATTTGAAATAAATGATCCAGCTCATTTTGAACTTCTTGTAATTTATTTTTGTGTTTTTTGAGATCGGATTCTGTTGGGATTTTATTTTGTTGAATTAATTTTTGAATATAATTTTCTAGTGTGTGCACATAAAGTTTTTCTTTAAGAAGTTCAAATCTGTTTTTGATCTGATCCACCTGAAAAGGGTACAATTTTTTTTCTTTTTGAAGCACAGGTTCTCTGACGCCAATTTTTCCAAAATCATGAAGCAAGGATGCATAACGAATTTCTTCAATTTCTTCTTTTGTAAAGTGTGCTGCGGAATAAGTCCCGGAATGAGTTTGATTCACAGCTTCCGCCAATGCCACTGTTAATTGTGCGACTCTTTCGCTGTGTCCTTTGGTAGAAGGGTCACGCGATTCAATCGCTGTCACGCATGCGGCAGTGAATGATTTAAAGATGAATTTTAATTCATGAATGAGGTGAGTGTGCTCTAAGGAAATGCCAGCTTGATTTGCCATCGATTCTAATAAATTAATATCATATTCAGAAAAATGAAGAACATTGTTATCGACATCAATTAAATTTTTTAAAATTTGACTGTGAGTTGTTTTTTTATTGATAAGAACAATCACGCCTTCCACTTCTGCACCTGGTTTTCGTATGGGATACGCACAATACGACTTTATTTTATAAGTATTCGAGTTGTATTTAAAATCAGATATGTTTTTTGACAACAAATGATTTTCAATTTTTTGAATCGATTGTGTGCCCTCTTCATACCAATTTTTTGGGCAGTTTTGATTGACAACAGAATTGAATAAATTTGATTCTTTGAGATCAAAAAAATTATTTTTTATATCCAATTGTTGACTTAGTGTTACTTTACAAACTTGCTGGAATTGTTTTTCATTGGAGGGAGAATCTGGATTTTTTAAAATAATAAAACCTGCATCAGCATTTGAGATTTCGACACTTTTTGTCAAGATCATTTGAAGAATGTTTTCTGAATTTGACACATTTTTTGAAACCATGGCATGGCTAATATTGCGTAAAGCCTGATTTTCTTGCTCTCTTAAAAACAATTGCTTATCAAGATTATTTTTCATTTCAAAACCCATCTGTCGTGTTTTGTTTGAATTCAGACAAAGGTCTTATCGGAAAATAAGAAAGAAAATCACTCTCAAATTTTTGCAGGGTAAGAATAAGGACGCAGAATTTTTTGCACAGGTGTTACTTTAGTTCTTTGATTTTTTTCAAAGATTCTTTTGTTCCAAAAATAAAAATCTCATCGTACAATTCAAATCGAAAAGAAGACAAAGGATTTTTTATTTTTTTATTTTTTCTAAAAATAGCCAATACAATACAAGAATAAATTGCTCGAATACTCAATTCTAAAATTGTTTTTCCTAAAAAAGGGTGATTTTCTTCGAGTTTAATGCTTGTCAGCAAACAATCTTCGAGATCGGGCCCAGAATGAATAGATTCTGTAGACACAAATTGTGTTAAATGAGTAATATCTTTTTCTGAGCCATATACGAGTAAGGTATCTCCTCCAGAAATTGTGGTATGTGGATGTGGAGAAACTAATGTTGCGAGATCTCTTTCAATAGCGACAATATTCACCGTAAATTTTTCCCGTAATTTTAATTCAAGAATATTTTTTCCAACGATAATACTTGTGGGTTCAATATTCACTGCCATTAAATATTCGTCCCATGGGGCTAATCGAGATAAAGTTGGAGTTGTGTTTGAGCTTGCGATTTTATGATAATTTTTTTGAAATTCTTCATAAATAAAAGTTAAAGATTTTTTTAAGCGATTTAAAAGGGATATTTTTTGATACATCGGTGAAAGTGTATTCAAAAGAGAGAATTTTAAAACGGATTTAGAATAAAAATCTAAAAAATTTTGAAGTGATTTTGGAAATATTTTTTCGGAATGATCGGATAATAAAAGGCTTCCTTTAAAGATAATTGGTGTCAGTAGCATACTAAAAACGCTGACAGCAATCACGATGGAGTACCATTCATGAGTGATAACGTCTCGTTGCAATCCAAGTTGAACAATAATAAAAGCCATTTCTCCAATTTGTGCCATAGATCCGCTGATACGTAAAGAATCTTTTAAATTATTTCCAAAAATAATATTCAGAATAAAATTAAAAATAATTTTTGAAAAGATGACAAATCCTAAAAGCAATAAAATAATTTTATATTCTGTAAATAAAATGTGAGGTGAAAATAACATTCCAACAGACACAAAAAAAATTAAAGTAAAAATATCTTTAATAGGTGTGACAATTTTTTCAATTTTTTTAATTTCGCGGCATTCCGATAAAATAGATCCCACAAGAAAAGCGCCCAATGCTGACGACATTTGCAGTTTTGAACTTAAAAATGCAGCACCCAAGGCAATTCCTACAGAAAAGCTAGCAAGAAGTTCATCGCTTTCATTTTTAGAAAGATATTTAATTATTTTAGGTAACAACAAAGTACCAAGAATCCACCACGCAATAATTCCTACAACAAAGATAGGAACCAGCTGATAGATCGAAAAATTTACGATAGAATTTTCGTCTTTCAATAAAAGAGAAAGTGCAATAATGACAAAAATAACAATGGCATCTTCTAAAACTAAAACGCTTGTTAATTTTTCAATAAATCGTAGATTGGACAATTTAAAATCACCCAATATTTTAAAAATTAACGCGCTGGAGGATGCAAGAAGGGCAGCCCCAACAAAAAGAGATTCTATCTCACGGAGCCCAATGGATTTAAGAATAAAAACACCAAAAACTCCTATAAGGGAAATTTCGCCTAAGGCAATCAGAATCGGCGAGAGGCCCATGGATTTTATTTTTCGAAATCCAAAATGAAATCCAATGGTGAACATGATAAGCAGAACACCAATTTCCGAAATGGCTTTTGTGTCTTCTGGACGAACCAAGTTTGGGGGTGTGGGTAAGGAAATTAAAATGCCGGTGACGATGTAACCAATGATTAAGGGAACTTTAAATATTTTTTTAAATACCCACCCTAGAATCGAGCCGGTGATTAAAATAGTTGCTAAATCTTGAACGACCGCATTGGACACAATTTGTTACCTTATGTTTTTTTGGAAGAAATCATGTCAAGACTATTCTATTTCTTGGAAAGTCGGAACTTTAATTTCTGAGTGTACTTTATAATCGGTAGCATAAGCATAAAAAGCAAAATTTTCGCAAACGGATTGAGTTTCAATTTTTGAAAATTTGCGATCTACAGGTACAGGAATTAAATTCGTTTGATCAAAAGATGGTGCAGAATAGTTTAGCAATGATATTTTGTACTGCAAATCGGTTGTTGATGTGCGGTTCCCAACGGAATATTGCGAGTCTAGAATATCATCACACTCGGTCAGGGCTGCAATTCTCACTAATCGATCTTTCGTCAATGAAAGATCATCTGTATTTTTGACGGATAACTGTGGAACTGGTTTTGAATATTGATAGATTAAGGTGATGCTATTATTGGCAGGTGTTGCGATTACCTTGGCTACATTAAAGTCATCTAGTGCGGAGTTTACGTACATGTAGTCTTGTTTTTCTGTATCTCCCTGATTCGTGGAAAAATAAAACATTGTTGATGTCGTGCAATTTAATGACGTCGCAGAACAGGAAGAACCTGAATTTGAATAAGTGACACTGCAAGAGTAATCGCTCCAAAAACTGACACCAATTGCTAGACCTAGCGAACCAGTCGATGTCATTGTAAAAGGTGAATTTTTTATTTCATCACACTTAAATGAATTTTTGCACCATGCATTGAAGATACTGAATTGCCAATCAGATGAGGCATAACATTGCATGTAGGGCATTCCAGGATCCGATGCTTTTAAAGTACCAACATTGCGAAGATCATTTAAATAAGGATGCCCATTCCACTTGGATTGAATGGTTTGATCTTGAGAAAACGCTTGTATTTTTGGGTCTATATCCGAGGCCCAGGCGACTTTTAGTGTGATTGAACTTAAAATTCCTAGGAATAAAAATAAGAAATTTTTCAGAATATTTTTCATTTATAATACCTCGCTTTGAGGACAATCGTCAAAAAAAGGAATTTCTTGAGAAGCGAGTGTGTTTTTTTTAAAGTATTAGTTTTTTCTGTAAGCTCTTCCAAATAAAAATAAAAAAATGAAGGTGTAGGTGCCTAAACAAAAAATAGGTCCTTTCATTGAAATTTCAGGGTGGGACCAATGCAATGATAAATTAAGCCATTGAAATGTAGGAATTCCTTGGCGCACATAAGAAAATAAACCACTTTGTGGTAAACTAAAAGCACCAAACAACAAAAGAATATTTGTGAGTGTGAAAATACTCCGTGCAGAATCCGGATGTGCAATATATCCAATGGTCATTCCCATTAAGGAAAAAGGGATGGCACCCAATAATGCTATAAAAATATAATAAATGATTTCATAAAATTCATAATGAATTCCTAATAAAAATCGACCAACGAAACAAACTAGAAAAATGTTTATCAAACACAAGCTCATGGTATGAATAAGTCTTCCTGAAATCATAGCAATGATTGGTGCTGGCAAGGATCTTAAGTAAGAGGACCAGGCCGAATTTTTTTCTTGAGAAACTCCCATGCCAAGTAGCATAAATGAAATCGTTTGGACGGAATAATTTAAGTAAACAATCAAGCCTTCGGTTTGACTTGCTTGTGTGTTTCCCCATTGATGAATTGTAATGAGCATCATAAGGGATGGGAAAATAAGACTAAAAAATAACGCGGGAACATTACGAATTGTGGAAAGAAAATAGATTTTAAAATATTGAAAACCTAACATTATTTCTCTC
>CANJMU010000009.1 GCA_947475135.1 Silvanigrellaceae bacterium | reverse complement strand
CCACCATATTTGCCAGGGTAAAGTAAAGTGATCTCAAGCCAAGAATAGCAAATATATTTGATGTAAATACGATAAGAGGCTCTGTTGTTATTGCAAAAATAGCAGGAACTGAATCAATCGCAAAAACAATGTCACTGAATTCTATTGCCACAAGAGTTAAAAATAAAACTGTGATATAAATTTTACCATTTTCTTTGATAAAAAATTGACCTTGAATCTCATCATAGTTTTTATTAGACACTCGACCGGTTTTATGTAGCATTCGAATTAATATATTTTTATTTGGTTCTATTTCACTTTCTTTAGAAAAAATCATTTTAACACCGGTTAGTATTAAAAATGAGCCAAAAACTATTATTGCCCATTCATATTTCATTAGAGCAGATCCAATTGAAATAAAAATTGCTCTAAAAAATAGAGCGCCTAAAATTCCCCAATAAAGGATTTTGTGTTGAAATTTTAAAGGGGTCGAGAAAAATTTAAAAATCATAACAAAGACAAAAATATTATCTACGGCAAGAACTTTTTCAATAATATATCCGGTGAAAAATTCAAGACCAAAATTTTTTCCCAGTTCTGTTCCCGCTGTGCTTGCCGTCATGCCTTTTGGAATAAAGGAAGAGTGTTCCATAAACCAGTTGATTGATTTCTCTTGTGCAAAAAAATAAAAAAAGACGTTAAAAGCAATCGCAAGACATACCCAGACTAGGCTCCAAAGGAGAGATTCTTTTATGCTGACTGCATGAGCAGTACGGTTAAAAATACCTAAATCGATCAATAAAAATACACCGATGAAAGCTATAAACGATAAATAAAACCACCAGTACTCTGAAACACTAAATATTGTAGGAAGCATTATATTTTGCCTTTTTCTAAAATTTTTTTAGGGGTTTATTGACTGTTTTTTTTGTGAAATTTATTAATCTTGTTATCCTAATCATACTCAATAAAAATAGATCAGATAAGGAGAATGTCAAAATATGGACCTATTAGATAAGTTTATGAATTCTAAGCATTTTAGACAGTATGTTTTGATTGGGATTATGGCTTTTTTGATACTTGTGTGTGTTTTTTCTGCGTCTTTTATTATTCCTCCAGGAAATAGAGGCGTACTCGTAACTATGGGCAAAGTTTCAGCAATGTTTGCTCCTGAGGGTTTTGGGTTTAAACCTCCATTTATAACCAATGTGCTGCCTATTTCTATACGTCAACAAACTAAGATAGCTAATGCAGACTGCTACTCTTCCGATCTTCAACAAATTAGCATTGGGTTAAAAATTCTTTATAGAATTCCAGAAAATATGGTGGTTAAAATTTTTCAAGATTATTCAGGTGACCCCTTTGATAGTCTTGTTTCTCCCAGGGTAAGTGAATCAATAAAAGAAGTTGCAGCTCTTCAAAGTGCTGAACACATTGTTACAAAACGGGAAGAAATAAAAGCAAAGGCTCTTGCTGCTGCTAAAGTTAAATTAGGAAATCTTATTATCATTGAAGACCTTGTTATTGAAAGTGTAGCTCTTTCAAAGGAACTTGAGGCGGCAATTGAGGCTAAAATGGTGCAGGAACAAGAAGCTGCAAAAGCAAAATTTGTTCAACAAAAAGCTGAAATTGAGGCAAATACAGCTATCATTAAAGCAAATGGTGAAGCTCAAGCTATTCGAGTGAGAGGAAAAGCTTTGCAAGATAGCCCTGGGCTTGTGCAATTACAAATTGTAGAAAAATGGAATGGAGTTTCGCCTTTAGTTGTTAATTCTGGAGGGGGTGGAGGGGCGAATATTTTGTTACCAATTAATGAATTAAACCATCCAAAAATTAAGTAATCATAAAAGGATTCAATAATGAGCTGGGAAGAAACAGATGGTAAACGAAATGCTTTGGAAGAAATATTTTTTTCAAAGCAGAATCGGGAATTAATTGAAAAAATGAAAGCACAATTAACGCGGGTTGATATTTGTAAAGAACTTACTAAAATATCCGGCATCAGTGATCAAAAGATTTTAGATAAACTTTATGAAGCTGGTATTCGTCCGTCAACACTGATCGCCCTATCGCTGCTTCCTCTCGTTTTAGTTGCGTGGGCTGATGGAGATATTGATCAAAAAGAACGAGACGCCATTCTCAAAGCTGCCGGTGAACATGGAATTGACATTGAGAATCCTGCTTATCAACACTTAAATGTCTGGCTTAAACAAGCGCCTCCGGAAAAGACATTTGAAACTTGGCAGCATTATGTCCAGGGCTTAAGTCAGGCCTTAGGGGAGGGTGCATTTCATCAGTTACATACGGATATTATGAATAGAACCCGAGCTGTTGCCGATTCCGCTGGTGGATTTCTTGGCTTGGGTTCAAAGTCCTCTGCCGAAGAAAAGATCATGATTGATAAATTGGATGTGGTTTTCAAGAGCTGTCTAAAGGCTAATTAAATACTTTAAATCCCTGCCACTACAAATTAACTCTATAAAAAATTTACTTTTCCTGTCATGAGATCGTAAACGGCTCCAACGATAAGTATTTTTTTATCGAATTCCATTTGTTTTAATATGCTTGAACGACTTCTCAGGTCTTCGATTGACAATAATACATTTTGCTTTGTGACATAATCCATTAAATCGAAATCACCAGAAGGTCTGGTCTTTGGAATACTGGAGCGTGTTCCTAAAAGTGGACAGTTATTTGGGTAGGAGTTATTTATAAAAAAATAAAAAAGACAGAAGCGACAATTGTAGGCAAGAGTGCAGCAATGAATAAACGAATGGGATCAACTGTATTATTTTCAAAATGATTTTTTAAAATAGCAATTCCTGCCGGATTTGGTGCATTGGCAATAATTGTTAATCCACCACCAGAAAGAGCACCTGACATGAGGGCGTATTTAAAACGAAAATCAAGTCCATCAACAAGGGATGCTAAATACGTTATAGCGGCATTATCGGTCACAGTCGTTAATAGGAGTGATGCATAAAAAATTATTTTGTGATTTGTGTTTAATAAAATGGAACTCAACCACCACTGTTGAAAACCTCCTAAGGTTACAATTCCAGCGAGAAAGAAAGCCACTAAAAGTGATTCTCGTAAAAGAAGCGTACTTTGATATTTGGAATAGGCGTGAGTGAATCCAAGAAAAAACAAAAAAATTCCTATAAAAATAACTGGATAATGAGAAAAGAAAATGACTAAAAATAAAAAAAACAAATGTATCCCTAAAATTGAAAATGGAATTTTATGTTTACTTAAAGAAAAATCTTTTTGGATTATTTTTTTAAGCTCTTTTCGAAAAAAATAAGTCATAAAAAATGAATTGACAGCAACGGCAAGCAGAGCTTTCCATCCAAATTGTGTCCACATAAAAGAAGAACTCCAATTCCATTTTGAGGCCACCATTAAGACAGGAGGCGCTGCAAAATTCGTTAAACATCCTCCAATGGAGACATTTACAAACAAAACACCAAGGGTGGCATATTTTAAATTCTTTGAAATGTTGTTTTCGAAGAACTGGTTTTTCAACATCAATGCAGCAAGTGTCATAGCTGCGGGTTCTGTGATGATGGATCCTAAAAAAGGAGTTAAAAATAAAGTTGTCGCATATAAGGAAATCGTTGAATGAATTGGTATCAATTGAGATATTTTTTGAATTGTGTTTAAGGATAAATTTAAAATTGGTTTTGTGCTCGAAATGATCATAATCACGAAAACAAATAGGGGTTCGGTATAATTTCTTGAATTGAGATATTTTATGGTCTCGATTTTACCACTGATGGCCAGTAAACATAAAATAGCCACAAGGGCCCAAAGACCAAAGACAATTTCAATTTCACCAAGGAGATGAAAAAGATCGGAATGATTTTTATATTTTAAAGAGAGCTTTTCAAAATATTTTGTTGAAAATGTGTGAAGAATAGCAAGCACAAACAAAATTAAACTTACAATTTCTAAAAATGATGGGGAATGAATCATGTCCTCTCCTTGATATTCAAAATGTTCTGACGAAGATTTTATTCTAACCCATGAAATATTTTCCGTAAGTCGGAAATTTAACTGGTCGGCTTGTCAATTTTTCTTTCCTTTGAAAAAATGATTAGATCTTGGCATTGATACATGTTAGCAAACCATGGAGGGTTGCCTATGTTAGTACTTACTCGAAAAGTTGGCGATGTTATTGCAATAGGCGATAATATTAAAGTGATTGTCATGGGAATTAAGGGCAAACAAGTTCGCTTAGGAATCGAAGCGGACAGAAGCACCGTCGTCCATCGCGAAGAAATCTATCAAAAAATAAAGCAAGAAACCGCAGCAGCTTCAAACTCTACAAAAGAATCTTCTTCTCGGGCTCATGAATTGTTCAAGGATGAAAAAGACGAAATCATCAAAGAAATTCATTCTGGCGATAAAAAGAAAACCATTATCATTCGTAAAAATAATCCTTAAAATCTGTTTTTTCAGATCAATTTTTCACATCAATCTTCCAAATCAATTTTGCTTAATTTATATTTTTTTTCCTTTGTGTCATAAAAAATTGTGATTTCAGCTTGAATCATTTTCATTTTTTGCCGTGATCTTTGAATGATTTTTTCCATTCTTTTTCGCATAGAAAATTGCAATTGGAAGGAATGATTTTGATAATTCTGAAAATACCGATCTAAAAGTTCATGAATATTCAGGCCGTGTGTATTTTGTTGAAGCAGGGAAACCAATTTTTCAGAATGATATTGTCTGCGCGGTTGCTCTATTAAATGCATGTTGAAACTCCTTGTTGAAAGAAACAAGGAGCTGTTAACGGAATTCGTGCCAAACTTTGTTTTTGTTACTTTTGTAAAAAGTTATCTTTGTTTTTTAATAATAAAATTTAATTTATAAATTTGAAGCGAAAATTTGTTTTTAAAAAAATGAAGTTTTATTTTCTGAAATCTGTTCAATGTTTGAGCAGACATTGATTTTTTTGGGCATGCAAAAAAGATTGGTTTGTCGTGTTATTGTGAAGATAAAAAATTTTCCATAGCCTGAAGTTGATCTTTGGTATTGATGCCTAGAAGTTCATTTTCATTTTGATGCAAAAGCACGGAAACCTTTTGATTCTTTTTTTTGACAGCGATCATTGGGACGTCTGTTAAATAATATTCTTGTTGAGCATTTTTATTTTTTAGTGAAGGGAGTATTTCTTCAAAACAGGAGTAATGACCCATCAGTATTCCTGAATTGCAAATTTGTATTTTTTTCTCTTCCGTATTGCAGTCTTTTTCTTCGCGAATGCCAACAAAATGATTTTTATTGTCCATAAGAATGCGGCCGTATCCAAAGGGATTTTTGGCTAAAAAAGATAAAATGCTAAAGTGATTGTGACCTTGTTCGTGAAAATGAATAAAATTGTTGTAAGTTTGACTTTGAATACCAGGTGTATCTCCGTAAGAAATAAGAATATTGGTATTTTGTTTTTGGGTAAGTTCATTTTCAAGATTGTTGATTGGAAAAAAAAGTTCTTTCTTTGTTTTCATAAATTCAAAAGCACATAGGACGGCGTGGCCTGTGCCTAATGGGGGATCTTGAAAGCAAAATTGAATATTTTTATGATGATCGTGATTGTAATCCGAAATAATTTTTTTGACGACATCGTGCGTGGGTGAAATGACACATAAAATATTGTCTACATTTGTTTGAAATAAGGAGTCAAAACACCATTCCAGCAAGGTTTTGTCTTTTAAAAAATGAGCGACCTTTGGCAGGTTTGACTCCATTCTTTTTCCTTCGCCCGCAGCAAGTAGAACGGCATATGTTTTTTTCTTCATGGGGTTCCTTTTACATCATCTGAGTTTCTTTGTTCCATTTTTATTTTAGACCCAACTCATTTCATTTTGACCGATAGACTTTAAAAATTCATTTGTTTTTGAAAAATGTTTGCATCCAAAAAATCCACGATAGGCAGAAAGTGGAGAAGGGTGTGGTGCCGTTAAAATTTTATGGTGTGAGTTCGTCATCAGTTTTGATTTTTGAATTGCCGCCGAGCCCCATAATAAAAACACAATGGGATTTTTTTGATTGTTGAGATGTGAAATTATTTTATCTGTGAAGAGCTCCCAACCTTTTTCACGGTGAGAAAAGGCTTCGTGCAGTCGAACTGTCAACACAGTATTCAGCAACAAAACCCCTTGATTTGCCCAGGATTCGAGGGTGTTATTTTTTGGTTTTCCAATTTTTAAATCGCTCTCAATTTCTTTAAAAATATTTTGAAGTGATGGTGGAGCTGGAAGATGTTCTGGTACTGCAAAGGCAAAGCCGTTGGCTTGATTTTCCCCGTGGTAAGGATCTTGTCCTAAAATGACCACTTTGACCTGTGAATAATCCACAGTGTGAAATGCGCGAAATACGTTTTCTTTTTTGGGGACAAAATTGAGACCCCTTTTTTTTTCTGAAATTAAAAATTCTCTCAGTTTTTTCATATAATCCTGAGAGAATTCATTTTCGAGAAGGGATTTCCATTCGGGTAGGAAGAGACTGAAGGCTTCTGGCATAGGGCTTTTTTTTATAAAAAGGAAATTGGCTTTCTTTCCACATAAACCGTTTTTTGAATGCCACCATTGGAATTCGGCTTATTTTTATCATGAAAAGTCTTTTTTCCAAAACTTCTGTTTTCATTTCTTGGACGATTGTTTTCGTCGTTCGAAGTTGTTCGCGAATAAGAAGGACGTTCTCTTCTGTAGGGCGCGCTACTTCTGCCCCTGTCAGAGGAATTGTAGGAGTCATTTCTTGGGCCACCAAAACCTTGGGGTCTTGGTGCATTCAGTTTATCGCTTGAAAATATTTGATTCACATCAAAATCTTCGCCGAGAACTTTGTCCATTTGACGGCCAACCATGATGGTCAGCATTTGACGCATTTGATCTTCGGATAATTTGGAAATGGATTCTTGGACATTTTTATTGAATTTGAGGTTTTCTGCGTTTTTTTCCGAAAGCATTTCTTCGAAAGATTTTTCCAAATAAGAATGAATGAATGAGCTTGCTTGAACAACCTCAATTAATTTTGGAGTGATTCTTAAATGATTGGAAATAAATTGATATTCACGACGTTGGTTAAGAGCAACAATTGTCCAGGATTTTCCTGAAGCTCCAGCGCGTCCTGTGCGTCCAGCGCGGTGTGTATAAATTTCAGGGTTTGATGGCACATTGAAGTGAATGACATGGGATAATCCGATGATATCGATTCCACGTGCCGCAACATCGGTGGCAACTAAAAGTTTGTATTCTTTTTTGCGGAACTTATCCATTGTTTTTGTGCGTTCTTGCTGTGTCATTTCTCCGTTAAGAACACCTGCTAAAACACCTTTTTTTAGTAAAGCTGCCTGAATTGTTTTTGTTTCTTCGCGTGTTTTGCAAAAAATAATTCCGTGTTCAGGATTGTGTTGAATTAATAGAACAAGAAGGGCGTCCAAATTTTTTTGAATGCGCACTAAAATATATTCGTGCTCAATCTTGCTAAGGCCTTCTGTATCGTTGTTTGCTGTGACTTTAATTTCTACTGGATTTTCTACAATTTGTTTTGTAATACGCACAACTTTTGGTGGAAATGTCGCGCTAAATAACAAGGTTTGAACTTTTTTTCCAATGTGCTCTTTGATTTTTAAAATATCTTCACTGAAACCAAAATCGAGCATTTCGTCCATTTCATCTAAAATAAGAATTTGAATGGAGCCTAAGCTAAGTTTTTTTTGCTCTAAAAGGTCCACAAGTCGACCAGGAGTGGCCACAACAACATCGACGCCTCTTTGTAAAGCGGTAATTTGGAAGCGATAGCTGCTGCCCCCTGTGATGGCTAAAGTTTTAAAACCCAAGCCTTGGTAAAGTTCAGTGTAAACATCAGAAACCTGTGTTGCAAGTTCGCGTGTTGGAGTCAAAACAAGGACCCGGGGAGCTCCTGCGATAGGTTTTTCGAGCTTCACAAAAGCAGGTAATCCAAAAGCTAAAGTTTTCCCAGAGCCAGTGCGGCTTTGAGCAATCACGTCCTTTCCCTCTAAAATTGGGTGAAAAGTCATGCTTTGTACAGAAGTAGGATTTAATATACCTTTTTCCTTTAATTTATCGGCGATTTTTGGTTGGATTAAAGAGAAAATAGGGTTGTCTTGGTGGGAAGGGGAATTCATTCAAACCTCTTATGGGTAAATAGTGTTCAAGAAACATCACTACTTAACCTAGTTCGAATAGGGGAGCAAGAAGAAAAAGGGAAAAGTCAAGGAATTGAAGAAGGTAACGGTTAATTAACAAATCTAGCTTCATAAAAGCTTGTCATTCCAAAACTACAAGACTCAAAATGAATTTGGGAAAACTTGTTTTCATAAAGTTCTGCCACCAATTCTTTTCCCGAGGGAAAAAATTTTAATTGTCGTGAGTTTTGTTTTAACAGAGATAATTTATTTAAAAAAAATGATTTTTTGTGTTTTGAAAGCACATCTAGAATGTACTCTTTTGGTCGACCAATTTCGAGCAAGAGAAGTTTTCCATTTGGTTTTAAAACACGTTGGACTTCTCGGTAAAATGCCTGTCGAGGCTGAATAAAACGAAGTCCAAATGTTAAAATAATTGCATCCATAGAATGGTTTGGGGACTCGATTTGCAAGGGACTGCCTGGTTTCATTTGAATTTTGTCATTGGTTTTCACTTTTAAAGTTTCTATCAACTCTTTGCTCGATAAATAAAGGGCAGGATTTTCTTCCTGACCGAATAAATTCAGCTGAGAATTTTTTTCATTTAATTTCAGCAGCAAAGAGCAACCTTTTGGGTTGATTTCGAGAATATTCGTGGTGTTACTTTGTTGTGGTGTTATAAAAGTCAGGATTTCTTGGATGATTTTGTTATGCCAATCGCTTAACTGGCCAAGGGAAATCATTTTTCCGATGATGTTATAGGCTTTGGGGAGAACGCGGAGACCGCCAATGGATGTGTGCAAGTAAGGAGAATTCATAGAAATCTCGACAATGGTGCAATCGAGAAGACTCGAACTTCTGACCCCCGCGATGTCAACGCGGTGCTCTAACCAACTGAGCTACGACTGCTTTTGTTAAAAAACTTACTATTCTACAACCCCTATTTTGTCAAGATAACATGTTTTGTGTTGGAGAGGGGATTTTTTGTTGGCGATGGGAATTGACATGCTTAAGCGTGCTTCATAATCTGAAGATGGTTGGCTGTTAGATTTAATCAATGGAAAAATTATGATGATTTATTTTCGTATTTTTATTTTGTGTGTTTTGAATTTATTTTTTTTACCTCTCTATTTTTGTTTTTTACTTTTAGCGATTGTGGGAGCTTTTTTACCTATTTATCCTACAAAAATAGCTCGGAATAATTTAAAGAATCGACTGGGGGCGTCTTTTTGGAAACAATCGTTGTTAATTGTAAGGATTTTTTTAAATTATTTTTTCTATTTTTTAGAGTTATTTCTTTTGCATCCACTGAGATTAACTGTTTGTCTAGATAAGGCTAGGATATCATCTTCTGCGGATATGCGGATATGCGGATATGTGAATATCTTAATAAGATTCTTTCAGGCTATAAAAATTCTGGTTCAAAAAGTTTTGTTTTTATTTTATCTCATAGTGGCAACTATGAAATTCCAACTCTTCCAATATTAGCAAAGTTCAAAATGTCTGCTCTTGCAAAAAAATCCAAGGTTGGGTTTATCAATCAAATATTGGTATTTTGCAGAAAAAGAAAAAATGGATCAATTATCTTGGTCGATAAAGATATTATAAAAAAATTACGACAAACTTTAACTCGTAAAGATTCGCTCTATCTGTTGGTCGATCAAAAAGCACGAGGAAAATCAGGCTCATTCATTCGTTTTTTCGGATCATTGGCATCATTTCCTATCGTCGGGGTTAGTGTAGCGATGGAACAGAAGGCTACAGTTATCTATTTTTTTTCCAGACGTATCATTCCAGGTCTGGTTAAAGTGGATATGCAATGTGGACTGAATCTTCATTTGACAAGAACGACCGACATGAAAAATGAAGATCTTCGTTATCAAAACCATCGCCTTGTGGAAAGTGAAATTTTTGAAAAACATTTGATTTCTGAGAAAAATATT
>CANJMU010000008.1 GCA_947475135.1 Silvanigrellaceae bacterium | reverse complement strand
CTTTTTATGAAATTGATTTTTTTTCTGAATATCGAAAAAAAGTGCCATTTATTTTTACAAAAAATCGATTTATTGACGCATGAAATTGCAAATGATATTTAAGTTTTTAAGAGGTTATTTTATGAAAAGACTCTTTTTTATGTTACAAATACTTGCTATGAACTTACAAGCATTCCCAAATCCTTTTGTTTGTTCGTCGCCAATTCAATTTGTTGTCAATAAAATAAATATTCAACCACCACTTGTTGTTGAACAAGCAGGCGATTCTTTCTCTATTTATAAACTCAAAAGAACAACCAACGATCTCAAATTTCCACAATTTTCTGACTCTGTCTACAATCCTGCCAGCGGGTTTCAAATGGACAAAATTCCTTACAGTAAAAAAAATCATGTCAATTATACATCCTACTCGAAATCTCTCGCAGACGGGCAATACACAGCTGGTTTTTACTCCGAAAATTTTATTCTTTGCAACAGTTCCGATGGTTCAAATACCTCTCAAAACACTGTTATTCCAACGAACTCCTTGCAAAAAAATAATATTTACACCTATCGCGTCAATGGTGACGAGTACAATTTCCACATTCAAGTGTCACGTTATGTTCCTGAAGACCCAAGCTCCCCAAAAAAATGCCCAAATGACGATAGTGTTCAATACTACGACCCTGTCAAATTTGAGCTGCAAACCTATGCCACTCCGTTTTCTTCAGACAATGATAAATTAGACTTTGGAAATTTATTGAATTCCCAAATTTATTATTTGTGTGTTGCTAAAAATCAAGATGCGAATGTAAACCAAGCTAATAAGTGCAAGCTATCAAAAGTCGACCCGCAATCAAAAGTGAACACACCATTTTCCATGAATTTAGTTTTTCTGGGCCCTACAAATGTCCAGCTTCAAATGATAGACGAAAAGGCAATTAATCCCTGCTTAACGTTTGCAAATTAATTCATCTCTTTTAGGAGGATTTTTTATGAGTTTTTCTCGCAGGAATTTTCTACAGACCAGCGCCTCTTCATTGACGTTGGGGTCCTTAGCTTCATTTGGCTTTGGCTCTATGGCATTTGCAAATTCATCCCTCGATGATGATGCTTCTGATTTGCAAAACTTAACACGCCAAGCCGGGTCCATCGCCCGCGGCTTAAGCCAAAGTTTAACAGCCCAAATTAAATTAGATTATGCCAACTCAAAAAATAATTTATTTAGCTCTGTCTTGTGTGAAGAAGGGGATAGAATTTCTCACCCCAAAAATTCATTAATGTCTTGGTACTACAATTCCAAAGATGAAGCGGATTTTCCTGAAACCACATCACAGTTTGACCTCAATGCTATTGTCTTCACAGAACGTGATTCCCGCTATAATTTTGTTTCCTTAGCTGCAGTTAAAAGAAACGACGAAAAATTAGAACTTCTAGGTAAAGTCACCGTTGATGATTTATTAAATGATGCTCAATTCCCACTACCACAAGTCAACTGCGATCAAGACACTTTGACGTTTCATTCTGCCATTGCAAATTTTTCTGAAAATGATTCCTTCACATTTGTTTTGTGCTCCATTCGCTTTTTTGTCTGCATGGCTTTTGATCTGAATGGCAAACCACGGGTTTTATTCTATTTAGACAGATTTGACGAAGAAAAAAATACTTTCGATGTTTCTTATCCTCAATACAAAATGATAAGCGAATTTCGCTTTTCTAGACCCGTCTTGAACATAACAAATGACGGCAAATATTCCATTTATTTTCACTCCTACAATCATGGAATTTTGTTGTTCAACATGGAACAAGATGGCTTAAAACTTGTTTCTGTGATTAGCGACGGAACAGATTACGAAAGTTCGAACGAGCTTCTTTCTTTCCCGAAAGACAACTATTCTTGGAAAGTTCGCTTTCAACCAGAAGGCGAAACTTATACAGATTCTGTCATTCAAACCTTGCACAATATTGGTCCAAACAAAGAAACATTGATGCATTGGCATCTCAGCGACGGAACACATGCATTTACCGCATTTCATAAAAATAGTTCCGGTCAGTATGAACTTTATCCACGTGCCTTATTAAAACCAAATGTTCCTTTAAAAGATGGCTCCCATTGGTTTTTTCAATCTAACGATGAAGTCAGCACAGCTGTCAGCCCAAGCCATAGCGACGCTGAAGATTTATTAACTGTGACCAACCATTCTAAGGGTTGTGCATTTTTAAAATTGAATTATTTACCAGAAGAAAATTATTACCAAGTTCAATTACTGAAAAACTTTTCTGTGGATGAACCATTTCACACACGCACCGATTTAGCATTTACATTATTTGATAAGTTCACAAACGAAAATCATGTGTTAACACCAAGTAAACGCGAACGTAACGCTCTGCTGTATGCTATTTCTAAAAAAGAACATGCGCATCTTTTGTTAAAAGAAGACAACACTGTGATGTACCGCGTGCATTTACAATCACCTACAAAAAATGCTGTTTACTCCGTCGATTTTTATAAAAAATCCGATGCTCCACGACTGAATTTACTTTCAGCTGCAAATTCAGCTCCAGAAACAACACTTTCGTTTTTTGGTGCCACGTCTCCTATTGCAACACGCATGCTAGGCAGTTCAGATGACAATGATGCCTTTTCACCAAGGGCCCCAGAACAAACTGTCACTGGCGCACAAAATTGCGGAAGAGATTTCTGGCATAAACTGCATGACAAATATATTCCAAACACCATCAAAGGAAACATCAATGATCCTTATGACGTTTTCTTTGAAAACCAAAAAGTGGTTTTCTTAGACATTGTAAATAAAATCTCCAAAGTCTATGAGGACCATTATCATGTGTCCAAGGCATGGCAAAAAGTCTTTAAAGACACAATTATGAAAGAAGCAACGGACTGGTCTAATTATCTTCATAATCAAAAACAACAGGACGATGACAAAAAAGAAATGACAAAGATGAACAACGCAAATCAATTGAAATTTGCGGCCATTTTTGGCGCCCAAGGTGGATTAGGCATGGCCTTCGCCGTCGGTGCTTATTATGGTGCTGCGGAAACTGCTTACAACTGGAAAAATAGTACAGTGATAGCGGGGCTTATGGATAAATATTTCAATAGATCAAGCCCCACCTCTTTAATTAGTGAAGCACAGACCCTTCTTGACAACGCTGGTGTTGTAGGCTCAGGAACAGAGATACTAAATAACTCTCAGCAAAATACTTTAAAAACTTTTATAAAGTCACTAGAAGCAGATCAGGGGTTGGCTTCAATTACGGGACTACAAACACGGATTACAAATTTAGACGCCGCTGTTCTTGCTTCAGCTCTCACAGCGCACGACACAAATCCTTTCTTGGTGCGAATGGATCTCGCGGCAAAAGCAGCATGCACTTCTCTCACCGCCGATTCCCAAACAGCACAATCCCTTATTACAGGCGCAAAACGCTGCGGGTACGCAACCGCTGTTCTTGGCTGTTTGTTAGCCTTAAGTTGTGTGACAGGTTTAGTTATGTACGCAGGTGGTTTTTTTGATTCAAAAGACTAATTTTTTGTATTGAATCAAACTTTTAAAAAGGAAACTATTTTATGAAATTACTTTTAGCGCTTTCCGCCCTAGGGTCCCTGTTCACCCTACAAAATTCAAATGCTCTTTCCCTGACAAAACAAAACTCCAGCGAGTATGAAGTCCTATTTTTTAACTTCACACCATCCCACATTAATGTGGATTTAAGCAGCTGCCATCGTATCGATAAATACAATATTCCTAGCACAGGAACTAAAGTTATTGACAATAATTCCCATGAATTTAAATACGTTTGCCCAATGGATACCTATACAACATTGGAAGACCTCAATTCTTTTGCACCAAAAGAGTTGGTTTCTATTGCTAATTTTGAAGACAGAAAAGATCTTTTAGCTGAAGCGCCGTTTATGGCCCAATCTTCGACAAAAAATGGAACGGCACTTTTGGCGAAATCTTTTCAAGGTCCTTGGAAAATCACAACTCAATTTTTAACCGATGAATCCCAAGTGGATTCTAAAAGAAATTCTTTTTACCGCGTCTACAGCGACAATCTATTAGTCATGAAGTTTTCTGTGGACACTTTGGGTGGAAATGACCGTTCGCAAATTAGTCCTTACGACGCTGTGCAATTTCTTCATTTGTATGCAAAACCATTCACAGACACAAATACAAAATATCAAAGTGACTATGACTACACTGTTGAAAACTTAGCCCCTTATAAGGCTCCGAACGATCCAGAAGGTCATAAAGTTCAGTTCAAGGTGTTTGCTCGTTGCGACCAAGGCAGTGGGAAAAAAACCTGTAACTCAATCAACATTACGTGGACAACAAATTCAGATAAATAATATTTGTTTACTTATCTGAAAAATTGAAAAGGAATTTTATGAAAAATTATTTCACATGGTCAATGTTGTTATTGATGGCCAATAGCGCTCAGGCAACAATCCCTTCCGCCCCATGCCCAAAAGGCACTTTGGGTTACGAGCTTGCGCACGTAGCATTTAATACATCTTCATCGAACGACACTTTTATTTTACAAAATTATTTTTCTATGGATAACCCAGAGCATTTTAATAAATCCGATTTCATTTCAAATAATGATAATTCCATGGGTTATTATGATGTCTTTGCTCCATTTTTAAGAAATAACTCGGTCCCATTTCTTTCCAGCAATGCAAATTTTAAAAATTATGTTTTGCAAATTCTGCCAAAAGAAGTCGGCGGTCGGGCCAACGAAGCAAATACAACAGATAAAATCACCAATTCTAAAAGTTATATTCCTTTATTCTTTGACGATCTTTGCCAAACAGATGAAGGAATTTATAATTTAAATAATTTCTACATTTCAAAAAAATTACCGCCAGCAGAAAATTCAGAACCTTCAGAACCAAATGCGCAACGCTCTTCTTTTTTAATGAAAAATTCCGGCGATGACTCTGTCAATTATCTTCAGGTAAATCTGATTCCTTACGAAAAATCCTTGCCAGACATTAAAAATTATAAGTGCCCAACTGTCAAAACAGATGGAAATATCTCCTATAGTTTCATTGGACCGTTTCACTATCAAATTGTCAGTTATAAGATGAAAAGTCCTTCGTTTGTCTGGGATTCTACCGATTATTTAACTGCAGATTCTTTAAGTTTTTCAAATCTTTTTACATACCGTGTTGTGAAAGATTTTTACACTTGTTACACCCCCACAAGCATTAAAACCGCGACTGGTTCGACGGAACGCGAAGTGGATTGGTCGACAATTTACAAAGATGCCAGCGGAAGCATCATCGAGCAAAACAATAACCGCTGCACTTTACCTGGTACTTTTTCAAATAAACGTGATGATAAAATTTTGCTTCTCGACAGTGTGACCTACTCTTCAGAAGACAACATTCATTTGTCCTACGAAGATTGTGGCTGCGAATTTAATGCACTCGAAGATCACGCAACAACACGAATTGAGGATTGTGCCAATGTTCAACAATCACCTGCACTTTCGAAGTAAATTTTTGCTTGTTACGTTACTACTTAGCGTAACAAATACCCTTCGTGCGGAATTGCCAGTTTGTCCCGAAGGTTTTAAACCATTTCAATTTGTTTATGAGTCTTTATCCAATAAAGCTCATAGCGCATCGAATGAATATGATTTGAAATTGCAGGTGCAGTACCAATTATCCTATTCGAAGGATAGTCAGTGCGATGGCATTCCATGCAATAATACAAATTACCCAAATCATATGTTTATGGATGACATTGTTGGTCACACTATGATTTCGAATCAAACAACACGATCAAACGAAGACTTGACGCTGTTTTCTCGTCCTAAAAACGAAGACAGATTTTACAAATACACTTTTATAGATGATATCAATTCAAATTCAAGTTTTTCTTTGTTTCCTTTTTTAATTATCGACAATTCAAAATTTGGCTTATGGAAAGATCTTGTCTGTCTTCAATTTGACGAAAACACCCATACTTTGTCCAATGTTGTCAAACCCTATGAAAAAACCAATTTCCCAATGGCCACAACACCAAGTCAAAGTTACCAGGAAAAAAGAATTGTCGAATTACAGGGTCCTCACGGAGTGGAAAATAAAATTTCCTTCTATGAAATTCAATACGAAAAACCTGCGTTAAATGCCGATGATTCTCATCAAAAATGCCCTAATGGAATGTTTGGTCCTATCAATATCTATCTGAAAAAATATCACTATAATTTCGAAGACCCAAATTTTGATAGCCAATTATTAGAAACAGATCCGCGTCAACCCAACTTTTTTTCGAACTCTTATTTAGTGGAAGACACGGTTGATAATCCTGACTTTACAAATACAGCGTTGTGTTTTGGCGCTTTCGGAACAACAACAGTTCAGCCACCTGCAACAAAAAGAACCTATCATGAGGGTCAATGTTATATCGAAACTGAAAAATGGCGCACCCTCAGTAGCCCATTAAGCCTCTATGACATGACAGATAATTTTTATCCTTTATCTATTGTGTTTAACAGTGGTGGTCAACCGAATGTTTCTTCATTGATCTTTTCCCAATTTGACAAAAGCCCATCCGTGTCTTCAACCCTTTGGAAACTACGCGATGTCACTGATTACAGCATTGTGAATAATGCCTGTGGCTGTGATTTGAATAAATCGGATTATACAAACCCTTATGAGGTGTTTGGACCAACCCATTGGTCTGTTTCCAATTGGAAAGCTTCTCGTTCCAATACCGCAGATCAGTGCCGTATTGCCTACAATAGTTACCTGATTGACCATACAAATCCGGACAAGCCTTTTCCTAGAACCCCCCTACCTTGGGATAAATAATAGAAGAGCTCTTATTCAATTTTTCCAGTTTTTAAAAAGTGTTTTGATATTGATTTAAAAGCTGGAAGTTACTTCCCAATACAAAAAGTTGAAAATATTTTTTCGTAAATACTATCTAAGCTCACTTCACCTATCAGTTCTCCAAGTGTTTTTTGAATGCTGACAAGCAGAGAAGCAATTTTTTCTGGAAACTCTTTTTGATGGATAAGAGCTTCGACTTCTTCCATAAATTCAATAGAAATTTCAATTTTATCTTTCTGCCGCGCTGAAATTAAAATCGGTGAGTCTTGATGTTTTCCATGGCCCGTAACTTTATCATAAAGCTTCACAAGACATTGCTCTAACTCACGAAGATCATACTTCGAAGTCAACACGACTGTTCCATTAAACTCTTGATATTGATTCAATAAATATTGCTGTCTTTCCGTGGATATTTTATCGAGTTTATGAAAAACAAGAATCCTGCTTTGCTCTTCTCTTTTTCCAATTTCTAATTCAAAGTTTTGAAATTCTTCCATGGCAGCAGACAAAAAATCACGATGAGAAAAATCCCTTTTTTCAAAAATTAAATCATCTGAGTCTCTTTTTAAATCAGAATCCGAAGCATCAACGACATATAAAATAATATCTGTATTCTTTGCATTTTCTAAAGAGCGACTGACACCAATACGTTCAACCAAGTCGTCCGTGTGACGAAGCCCTGCCGTGTCTAACAAGATAAAGTCCCGAGAATCTATCATGAGTCTATCTTCCAAAACATCCCGCGTCGTCCCTGGAATTTCTGTGACAATGGCTTTGTCATGGCGCAACAAAGCATTGTATAAGGACGATTTACCTGCATTCGGTTTTCCGCAAATTGTAATTTTGAGTCCTTCTTTTAGTTTCACCCCATTTTGATAGGAAGATAATAAATCACACAGCTGCTTATGTATTTCATGAATTTTAGGCAGAGCAGATAAAGAATCATACTCCCCAACTTCATCGGATGAAAAATCAATATGGGCCTCAAAATAGCTCATAACATCGATCAATTCATTCAATAATTTTTCTGTTAAATGGGATAAATGACCGTTCTGAATTGCGCTTCGCGCTAAATCTAATCCACCAAAGGTTTGAGCATGAATCAATTCCGCGATTCCTTCGGCTTGGGTCAAATCCATTTTATGATTTAAATAAGCGCGCTGAGTAAATTCCCCGGGCAAGGCATCTCGAAGACCAAGGTTTCGAAAAAATTTTTGCAATTGAATATCAATCAAAGGATTACCGTGGCAAGAAATTTCTAAAACCTCTTCGCCAGTGTAACTCCACGGCGCAAAGTAGGCCGTGACAATCACATCATCAATGACATGCTGATCTTGGTCACAGATCACAAGGTAACGCGTCAGAGGATATCTTTTTTCAACTTGAGTTTGAAATAAACGGAATGGGCTATTATTTTTTTTCGTATAAAAAGCATTTTGAAAATAACTAAACAGATTTGTTCCTGTCAATCTGTGAATATGCAAGGCCGATCTTTGAGAAGACGTTGCCAACGCAAAAATGCAGTCTAAATCTTTAAAATTCATATTGAAAATGCTTTGCTTGAATTTTATTGTTCCTGCGCGGAATCAGTCGATTGATTTTGATAATCATTTTTTTTCTTAGAAAAATTTTGTTTATGAGGGTACTTATTGTGACCTTGTCTAAATTCTGAAGAATTATTTTTGTAATTTCTATTTTCGTTGCGATTTTCATTTTTGGGGTAAATAACCAACTTCCTTTTTTCACCGATACCAATGCTTTTTGTTCCAACTTTCTCATTGCCATCAAGAAAAAGATGAATGATTTTTCTTTCTTGCGCACTTTTATAAGAAACCAAAACACTTCTACCTGTTTTAATCGCCTTTTGAGACAAAATTTTTGCTAAATTTTCAAGGCGTGCTTTTCTATTTTCTTCGGATTCACCAGATGTTAAAATAATTTTTGTTGAAACATCTGCACATTTTTTTTGTGCAATTCTTTTAAAAATATGTTCAAAAGACAACGCTAGTTTGTCGCGTTTCGTTAATAAATCTTCTAAAAATTCATCTTGAACATGAACTTTTACAACTTGATTTTGAATATCAATACTCACATTGTCCGAACTAATTTCAAAAGCATCAAAGAAATATCCACAATACTCATCAAATAAATCCATAATTTTTTCATTTTCAAAAGTCACACTTGGTCTTAAAGTAACAGCACTATCTCTATTTTCTTGTTCGTCTGTGCGGGCATTGAAAACTTCAGAATGATAATTTTCATTTTTCAGTTTCTGTGATTGAATTGCTGTTTTTCCCATCACTTCTTCTACAGCTTTTCTTGCTGCTAGTTGCAGATCTTCTTTTATATTTTCAACCCAGGCTTCAATTTTAATCTGACGTGAAAATAATTTTGAAAATAAACTCGATTTTTCTTCTGATAAAACTTCGTAAGATATAAAAGATTTGTCCACTTGAAAATGACGGGCTGCTTCATTCACAGCCTCATCTAAACTTTTTCCTTGAAACTGATGTTTCATCTTATATTTTCTCCATCATAATAAATAAAGTCATCCATGGACTATCCACCATTTCAGTGATGTTACCTTGTCTTAAGGTCACTGTGCTTCCAATGTCATTGACTCGACTTGGGTTATTTTGTTGTAGTGACCTGAGATGATACTTTTTCTAAATTCTGTGATGGAAACTTGCGCATAAAAAAGAGCTGACGCCCCATGGAGATCAGAGTATTTGTCACAACATAGAGAGCAAGTCCCGATGGGTAAAAGATCATAAATACACTGAACATAATCGGCAAAACTTTCATCATTTTTGCCTGTGTTGGATCCATAGAAGGCATAGGCATCATTTTTTGGTAAGAAACCATCAGAACCGCCATCAAAATAGGTAGAACAAAATAAGGGTCGTAGGCAGTTAAATCGTGAATCCAAAAATAAAAAGGAGATTGCCTGAGGTCGAATGTATGACCTAGCGCTGAGTTCAAGCCAAAAAAGACAGGAATTTGCGGAAGAATTGGCAAGCAACCACTCATCGGATTGACACCCTCCGAGGACATCAAAGCCATTGTTTCCTTTTGTAAAACAATTTTGTCATCCTTATGCTTTTCTTGAAGCTCTTTCATTTTTGGTTGAATTTTTTGCATTTTTTGAGCTGACAAAAAAGCCTTAATTTGCAGCGGAAAAAATACAATATTGATGCAAATTGTGAGAAAAATAATAGCTAGTCCCCAATTTTTGAAAACAGAATGAAAAAATTGAAGAGCATAATAAAGCGGATGGGCAATAATTTTAAAAAATCCGTAATCAATCGCATCCACTAAATTTGAACCTGCAAATTGCTTTAAAACAGATTCACTTTTTGGTCCCATATAAAATTGATAGTGATAGGAGACACTTGCACCGGGGGATAAGGAAACAGCGCGATCAATCCAAGCCTCATAAACAGTTTGAAAAGGCTCTCCGGCCTGAGCGTCTTTTTTCAACAAATAACCAGTACTCATCACATGAAAATCTAAAGCTTCATTTTCTTTTGGAATGACCGCATTTAAAAAATAGAGCGAATCTACGGCAAGCCACGAAGGGAAAATATGATTTTCATCCAAAACAGAATTCAGTTTTGGGCTACTTTCAAAAGGCGTGTATTCTCTTT
>CANJMU010000007.1 GCA_947475135.1 Silvanigrellaceae bacterium | reverse complement strand
TTTATCACCAACTTGAAGGCGTCTTTTCACAGCAACATAAACTTTAACCATTTTAATCACGCCAGGAGGAAGCTCATCTCCGCGTTTGACACGGGCGATTTGAGTTTCTGTCATTTCGCGAACCAAAGCGATTTTTTCATTCATTGATTTTCTAACTTTAGCAAACAACGAATTTTTTTCGACTTTAACAAGTTCTAAAGAGTTGATATTTTCTATAGATAACTGAGAAATTAATTCTTTTGTTAATTTATCGTTTTTTGAAACAATTTGGACTGCATCTTTATCTTTAGAAACACGAATATCAAAAGAAACAGCGACGGGCTCATTGAGAAACAATTGCTCGATTTTTTCTTGTGTTGAACGTAAAATAATACGAACTCTAACGCCTTCATCTTTTTTTAGTTCTTCAACTTCGCTTTCCTGAACTTGGATCATTCGAGAGTCTTGTTCAGCGCCTTCACGAGAAAACACTTTGGCATCGATGACAGTCCCCTGAACGCCTGTAGGCACGCGCAACGAAGTATCTCTGACATCACTCGCTTTTTCCCCAAAAATGGCACGCAACAATTTTTCTTCTGGTGTCAACTGAGTTTCCGCTTTTGGTGTTAACTTACCAACAAGAATATCCCCAGGTTTGACTTCCGCACCAATACGCACAATTCCAGCATCATCTAAATCTTTTAAAGATTCTTCGCTAATATTAGGAATATCTGCTGTAATTTCTTCTTTTCCAAGTTTTGTATCACGGCTGATGCATTCAAATTCTTGAATATAAACAGAAGTATATAAATCATCACGAATAATTCTTTCAGAGACGACAATACCATCTTCATAATTGTAACCACCCCAAGGAAGGAATGCGACAACAACGTTTCTACCAAGCGCAAGTTCACCCATTTCTGTGGCAAAACCATCCGCAATAATATCGCCTTTTTCTACAATATCTTTGACTTTAACAATTGGTTTTTGATTCACACAAGTATCAACGTTCGAACGTTGAAATTTAATTAAAGAGTAGATATCGACTTCGCTAGCAACTTCCGTCTTATCCGATGAAGCTTCATCTGCCATAATAACAATCTGTTGTGAATCGACAGAAAATACTTTACCTGAACGCTTAGCAACCACAGTGACTCCAGAGTCTGCGGCAGCTTTCTTTTCCATACCTGTTCCGACCAAAGGTGCTTGGGTTTTCAGTAACGGCAAACCTTGTCTTTGCATGTTGGCGCCCATCAAAGCACGGTGGGCATCATCATTTTGCAAGAACGGAATTAATGAAGCCGCAACAGAAACGGCTTGGTTAGAAGCCACGTCCATTAAATCAATTTCATCCGTTGTATAAATGTTTGTTTCCCCAGAACTCCGCGCATTCAAAAGTTGCGCAGAAGGGAATTTTCCATCTTTACCTTGCGGAATATTGGCCTGAGCAATGATATGATCGCGCCACTCTTCTGTAGAAGAATAGTATTTGACTTCATCCACAGGAGATCGTTCTGTCACGGTACGATAAGGAGTTTCAATAAAACCGTAATTATTCACACGAGCATAAGACGCCAAAGAAACAATAAGTCCGATGTTAGGTCCTTCGGGTGTTTCAATAGGGCAAATTCTACCGTAATGAGTAGGGTGAACGTCACGGACTTCAAATCCCGCACGTTCCCGAGAAAGCCCGCCGGGCCCGAGAGCAGAAAGACGTCTTTTATGATAGACTTCCGCAAGTGGATTTGTTTGATCCATAAACTGACTTAACTGTGACGTTCCAAAAAATTCTTTAATAACTGCACTTACAGGTTTAGCATTGACAAGATCGTGAGGCATTAAACTGTCGAGATCTTGGAGTTGTAATCTTTCTTTGATAGCTCTTTCAATACGAGTTAATCCAATGCGATATTGATTTTCCAATAATTCACCAACAGCACGAACCCGACGATTTCCCAAATGGTCAATATCATCAATTTTAACTTTTCCACTTCTAACATCTAAAAGTCTTTTAACAGTTCCAATAATATCGTTGCGAGTTAATACACGATAGTCAATATCCAAATCTAAATTAAGTTTTTCATTTAATTTTAAACGACCAACCTTAGATAAGTCGTAGCGATCTTTTTCAAAAAATAAATTTTGAAATAAATTACTCGCATTTTCTAATGTAGGAGGATCTCCTGGTCTCATTCTCCGATAAATTTCAACCAAAGCTTCTTCTGTGCTTGCAGTCTTATCGACAAGCAAAGTATTCCTAAAAGAAGAATCCGAGTTGATATCATCAATGAATAAAATTTCAAAAGATTCAATGTTTTTTAATTTGATAGCTTCGAGTATTTTGTCATGAATATCTTGATTAATTGGAAAAAAAACTTCTCCTGTTTCGTTATCGATAACATCCTTACCGATAACTTTTCCTATGAGATCTTCATGGGAGACAGGAAGCTCTTCAATTCCAGCTAATTTTAATTGCCGAATATGCAAAGCTGATATTTTTCGATTTCTTTTTACAAGAGCGGTTTCTGGATTTTTAGGATCCATAATATCACTAGAAGCCCGCTGTCCTTTTAATCGATCTAAATTGACTTTTCTAAAAAAACTATCACCTTTACGAATAATAGTTTCATTTTCATAAAAAATTTCAAGAAGTTGTTCTGTAGAATAACCAAGAGCTTTTAAAAGAACTGTGGCCGGTAATTTTCTTCTTCTATCAATTCTACAATGAAGAATATCTTTTGTATCAAATTCAAAATCCAACCATGAACCACGATAAGGAATAATTCGTGCATTATACAATAACTTTCCAGAGGAAAGAGTCTTTCCTTTGTCATTGTCGAAAAAGACACCTGGCGAACGATGAAGCTGAGACACAACAACGCGTTCTGCGCCATTGATAATAAATGTCCCGCTGTATGTCATTAAAGGAATTTCACCAAAGTAAACTTCTTGTTCTTTAAACCCGCGTATAGAACGAGCCCCAGTTTCATGATCAACATCCCATAGAATAAGTCGTACAAGCACTTTTACAGGCGCTGCATAAACCATTCCTTTAGAGCGACATTCTTCCACTGTATACTTAGGCTCATCCAAAGAGTAACCAACAAATTCAACAGAGGCTGTTGATTCAAAGTCTTGAACAGGAAAGATGCTTTTAAAAACACCTTGCAAACCTTTATCGGCCCTGTTTTCTTGGGAAACATCGCCCTGTAAAAACTCGGAATACGACTTCTTTTGAATGTCGATTAAATTTGGCATATCAATAATGGGATGAACTTTTGCAAAAGAACGGCGATGACGAACAAAATTTGACGCCAGGTTGGCCATAAAAAAATCCTCTACTGAAAAAAGGATGAAATGAACGAAAAAAACAAGCTATGCGATACATTAAAAAAGCATAGCCTGATTTTTTCACCGTTGTATTAAAGCGTGACGAACTGCGAATCATAAATCTATCTCTGATAAAAAGAAAGATTTGATTTCTTTTATTTTACTTCAACAGTTGCTCCAACAGCAGTTAATTTTTTCTTGATATCTTCTGATTCTGATTTAGTAATTCCAACTTTGACAGATTTTGGAGCACCTTCAACTAAATCTTTAGCTTCTTTTAAGCCAAGACCAGTGATAGCGCGAATTTCTTTAATAACATCCAATTTTTTTTCACCGGATGCTTTTAAAATAACTTCAAACTCTGTTTGCTCAGCAGCAGCTGCTGCCGCAGGAGCTGCTGCCATCATTGCAACAGGAGCAGAAGCAGATACACCAAATTTTTCTTCAAGCTCTTTGACTAAGTCAGCAGCTTGGATCAATGTTAAATTTTCAACGTAAGAAACAAATTGTTCTTTAGAAATAGTAGCTGTCATAATAAATTATCCTTTCAAAATAAATTAACTTGCTTTTTTATCTTTAATTGCATTTAAAACTTGAACCAAATTAGTTTGAACACCCTGTAGAGTTCTAAGTAACCCACGATGAGGTGCAATTAATGTAGAAACAAGGCGACCAATTAAAACCTCCCGAGATGGCAAAGACGCTAATTGCTCTACCGTAGACACGTCCAACAAAGATTTTTCCATATATCCGCCAGTAAGACGGAGTTTTTCAAATTTTTTTGTTGCATTATTCACGGCTTTTGCTGCAGCCGCGACGTCTCCATAAGCGAAAACAACTCCTGTTTGTCCTTTTAAAAGGGGAGCAATAATAGCTTGATCTTGACCTTCGATAGCTTTTTTTGCGATGGCATTTTTGACAACGCAGAAATCAGCTTTGATGTTTTTAAGCTCACGACGAAACGATGTTAAATCGTCCACAGTCATGCCTTCATAATGCGCAACAAAAATTGCGCTTGAGACAGCAAATGAACGAGATATTTCATCGCGCCATTGAGCTTTTGCAGTACGATCCAAAGGACCCTCCTCTACAAAATTTACAGGTTTCCCTGCAGGTTAAAAAAGTAGAGAGTCTTGTCTATGCTGGGGTGAGATTTTACATCTCACATTAAATTCAAAAAAACCCGCAGTCTTCGACTCACTAGTGACCAAAAACTTAAACTTTAAAATTCGAAGAATCGAGACGCAATGATGGCCCCATTGTCGAAGACACAAATGCAGATTTTACATAAGTTCCTTTTGCCGCAACAGGTTTTGCTTTAAGAATAGCATCCACAAATGCTTTTGTATTTTCTTCAATTTGCTTCACAGAAAAAGAAACTTTTCCAACAGGCGCTTGAATAATTCCAGCTTTATTAACTTTAAATTCCACTCGTCCTGCCTTAGCATCGCGAATTGCATTTTTAAGATCCGCTGTCACAGTTCCTACTTTTGGATTCGGCATGAGTCC
Organism: Silvanigrellaceae bacterium; assembly: GCA_947475135.1. The sequence continues at coordinate 5,722 of CANJMU010000007.1, read as the reverse complement.
GCGTGGAGCTAGGATTCTTCCCAAACGCCCAACAAGTCCCATCATATCTGGAGTTGCAATCACAGCTTCAAAATCGAGCCATCCGCCTTGAATTTTTTGAGCAAGATCATCAGCACCAACATATTCTGCGCCCGCTTCTTCAGCTTCACGAATTTTTTCGCCTTTTGCAAAAACAAGAACACGAATTTTTTTACCAAGACCGTGAGGAAGAACGATAGCTCCACGAACATTTTGGTCTGCGTGGCGAGGGTCTACTCCAAGATTCATAGAAATTTCAACGGATTCATCAAATTTGGCAGAAGCAATGCTTTTAACAACATCGCATGCATTTTCAATGTTGTAAGATTTTGTTTGGTCAAATTGAGCAAGAGCTGCTTTCAATTTTTTGCTTAATTTTTTCATGTAAAACTCCTAAAAGGTAATAGCGACAAAAATGTCTCCCTTAAAATCAAATCACTAATAACTAACTTTTTACTCTTTAAAAAAACAAATCAAACTTAGTCCTTAATTTCGATACCCATAGAACGAGCAGAACCTTTAATAAGTTTCTTTGCTGTTTCGAGATCATAACAGTTCAGATCGGGAAGCTTTGTTTTTGCAATTTCTTCAACCTGAAGCTCAGAGATCGATCCTGCAATAACTTTTCCAGGGGTTTTGCTTGCGGATTCTAATTTTGCGGCTTGTTTAATTAAAACGCTTGCTGGAGGCGTTTTTGTTATAAAAGTAAATGATTTATCTGTATAAACAGTAATAATTGTCGGAAGAACAACGCCCATTTGTTTTGCAGTGCGTGCATTGAATTCCTTGACAAACATCGCGATATTGACTCCACGTTGTCCTAACGCGGGACCAACAGGAGGCGCAGCAGTCGCTTGACCGCCTTTAATCTGAAGTTTGATAAGACCTGCAACTTTTTTTGCCATAAATTTAATCCTTATCTAGGTAAGAGCGGAGTCCAATAGGTTTGAGATGGACGCGAGTGTCTACCCATATTATAAAAGTTTTTAAAAAGCAAGCATATATATTTCGTTTGAGGACCAACAAGAAAAAGCTACATTTTTATTTCGATTTTAATGACTTTCGAAAACTCTTTGTGTAAGTTCTAGCTGAAATGTGTTTCTTCGATGAAACAAAAAAGTTTACAGGAAAGTCGCAATAAAAAAATGAAATCGATTTTGAATAAAAATATTCAAACAGTACTTGAACTTGGCTCATCACACACAGGAATGGTTGTTGCGAATTTAGAAAATTTTCAAAATCAAAATAATTCAAGAAATCCTCCATCAGACTCCAATAAAATTCAAATACTCGGTGCGGCACGCCTCTCTAATAATGGGTCCTTTAAAAAAGGAATTGTTTCAAATCTAGAATCTTTAACTGCATCTATTTTAGATGTGATTGATGAAGTCGAACGTCAAACAGGGCTCGAAATCAGTGAAGCAAAATGTGTGTTACCTTGCTCAGATGCAAAATTTGAAAGCTCTACAAATCAAGTTGATATTTTGCAGAACGTAGTGACGCAAAATGATATTTTTAAATTAAATCAACTTCAACAAAACAATGATATTAAAAATGGCTTACGATTGATTCAATGCATTTCTAGCGATTATCACTTGGATAATAAAGCAGGAATATTTAACCCAATCGGCCTGAGTGCAAAAAAATTGGGTCACAATTATTTTGCAATTTATTATTCCGAAAATGAATTAAAAAATATATTTCGGTCATGCGAACAGTCGGGATTAAAAATATCTTCTTATATCAGTGAACCAATAGCTGCCGCAGAAGGTTCGCTGACGATAGACGAAAAAGAATTTGGTTGCCTATCTATTTCTATGGGGGCATTTGTGACCCATGTTTCGTTGTACTGTCATCGTATTCCAATTTTTTGCAAAGAATATTTAATTGGGTCACAACATATTACAAAAGATCTTGCGATAGGTTTAAGAACGACGCAAGCAGAAGCGGAACGAATTAAAAAAGAAGTTGCGATTGCATACGATCCTTTTTTGCAAAATAATAAAGATACGATTAAAGTTCATTTGCTTGATCAGAATGAAGCGCGAATAGTTTCTTTAGTGGAGGCTGTTAAAATCATTCAGCCACGAGTCAAGGAAATTTTGGAGATGATTTTTTTGGATCTCAAAAAACAAAAATTGCTTGGATCATTATCGAAAGGAATTGTTTTAACGGGCGGTGGCGTGCAACTTGGCGGGATTATAACATTGTGTGAAAAAATATTTTCATCCCATGCGAGAATTGGTTTTCCAATGAATATTGTAGGCTCCATTGAGGGATTAAAGAGTCCTATGTGGTGTGCAAATATCGGTGCTTTTTATTCTGGAAATCAGCTATTTAATTCTGATTTTTATGAGACGCAATTTCAACAAAAATCAAAATTAAAAAATATTGGAGCAAAAATTTGGCATCGAATGAAGGAACCGTTTTTGTCTTAATGATAGAACTAAAATTGTAACAATAATTTGAATTATTTGGAGGTTTTTTATGATGGATAAATTTACAGAGAAAAATAAGTTTTCTTCCAATGCGATCATTAAAGTCATTGGCGTTGGGGGCGGCGGAGGAAATGCATTAAATACCATGATTGAATCTGGTTTAACTGGTGTGGAATTTATTGCCGCTAATACAGATGTTCAAGCTCTACAAGCAAATTTAGCACCTGTTAAAATTCAATTAGGAAAAGAACTTACGAAGGGACTTGGCGCAGGCGCAAATCCAGAGACTGGCAGAAATGCCGCTTTGGAAGATAAAGCCATTCTTCAAGAGGTTTTAAGCGGTGCAGATATGGTTTTTGTTACCGGCGGAATGGGCGGAGGAACTGGAACTGGCGCGGCCCCAATTATTGCTCAGGTTGCCCGCGAATTAGGAGCCTTAACAGTCGGGGTTGTAACAAAACCATTTACTTTTGAAGGAAAGCGCAGAAGACATCAATCCGACCTAGGAATACAAGCTTTGCGTCAATCCGTAGATACTTTAATTACAATTCCAAATCAAAGATTACTAAGCATTGCTCCTCCAGAAATGTCGATGCTGGAAGGATTTAAATTAGCTGATGAAGTGCTGTTGAATGCGGTGAAAGGAATTTCCGATATTATTAATATCCCTGGACGCGTCAACGTCGATTTTGCTGACGTCAAAACGATCATGTCAGAAATGGGAATGGCTTTGATGGGAATTGGAACGGCGAGCGGAAACAATCGAGCGACGGAAGCTGCACGGAGTGCAATCAACTCTCCATTATTAGAAGATATTGATGTTGAAGGAGCTACAGGAATATTAATTAATATTACCGGAACAAGTTCCATGACGTTACATGAAATTAGCGAAGCTTCAACATTGATTCAAGAAGCCGCGCATGAGGATGCAAATATTATTTTTGGGGCCGTTATTGATGAAGCAATGGGCGAAAATATTCGCGTGACTGTGATTGCGACTGGTTTTGATCAAGCACGTTTATCTTATTCTGAACAACCACAATTTGCATCTAACGTGACTGCGCAAAATCAATTTCAAAATATGAATCAAAATTACAATCAAAATTCATCGCCACAGACAAGCAGATCTCAACCTAATTTTAATAATTCACAACAAAATCAGAATCAAAACAATCATTATGAAGCGCGCGGAACCCCTAGTACGCCATCCATGAATAATTCCTCTTACGCATCTGGAAATAATTCAAATAATACTATTCCTCAAAGTCCATTTGTTAGAAATACAACTCCAAATTTTACAGGCAGAGATGCAAATAATTTTCAACAAAGTCACTCAGGGGCTCAAGGGCGCAATCCAGCCACTGAACCACAACAGCCTATGAATGCTTACAATAAAAATTCTGGTGGATTTAATTCCACATCAAACTCAATGCATTCTGCAAACCAAGCAAATAATTCGCCGTTGAATCATTCGAATAATATGTGGCCAGGAAATAACAATAATATTTATAATACTTCGAATAATCAAAATGCAGCACCTCAAAATGCAGAATTTGAAAATCGTTGGAACGAACCACAGACGACACAACAAAGTAACAGCAATGTAACACAAAACAATTCAATGAATTCGAATAAATCAAATCATCAAAATATAGAAAATAAAATAGGCGGCATGGCAGGCTATCAGCATGGGAATAAGTTCGAAGATAAAGATGAAAATACAGAAAATGCTTTGAAATTAGCCCGTGAGCTTTCGGATATTGAAATTGACGATACGGATTTTGAAACACCTGCTTTTTTAAGACGCAAGGAAGATTCGTTCAAATCGCTTTAAAAAATTATGCCGAAACAAGAACAATTAGATAAAGTCACAAATTTCGTTTTTCGAATTGAATGCGGCATTCAAGGTTCACTAAGAAAAACAAATTACCCACATTATTGGCCCTTGTTAAAATGTACCCACCTTCCGTTTTCACTGATCTTAAAACAAATATCCGAAGAATTTATTTTTATTTTTACCAGTGTTCATGCAGTGGAATCTTTTTTTGAAACCACAAGAACTTCTTTGTCTGAGCTGACAGAAAAACACAAAAATTGGATAATCAAATACTTTGAAGCTTTAAAAAAGAATCGTATTTGTTTTTTTGCCGTAGGAGAAACAACAGCGCGATTTCTAAGCGAGAAAATAGATGCGCCTTGTGCATGGCCTCAGAAGAGAAATGGATTAGAAAATCTTTTAAAGGATGAGATTTTTAAGAAAAAACAAAAAACATGTTCTGAAATGGTTATTTTGACATCTAATTTCGGAAAAACTAAAAGTGTCTTAAAAAAATTCCAAAAAATTCACGCACAAGTTATTGAGTGCTATAAGTTAGAAGATTCCCGGGAGTCCTTTTTAAAAAATTTTTTTTCCGATAAAAAAATTGATGAAGAAAATTTTATTTTCTATGGATTTTCTGGCGCCATTATGGATCTTTCCATAAAAAAATTGATGGAATATTTTCATGTTTCTACTGCAAAAGATTTACCAAAAACCATCCATTTTATGCCCTGGGAAAGGTCCGCAAAAGAAGTTTTGACAAAATATGGATTAAGTCTCTTTGAAGAAAAAATCCTTTCCCCGTCAAAAAAATATCTTAAGGTTTAAAAATTTTGCCGATAGGAAAACTGTACTTCATCTGAACTCACTTTAAGGTTCGGTTGGGTACAAAATTTTTGCCAAGGATGGCACCTCGAATAAAATGTGTTTATTTGAGATTTGTTTCAAGGAGGAAACACACTATGGGTTTGCGAGTTCAAACTAACATGCAAGCGGTCAGTAGCCAAAAAAACTTGGCAATTGCTGTGAATGCAAACGATGAGGCAATGCAAAAAGTATCTAGTGGTTATCGTATTAACAAAGCTGCGGACGATTCGGCTGGTTTAGCTATTAGTGAAAAGTTGAAAGCGGATATTCGTGGTCTGAATATGGCCAAAAGAAACGCCAATGATGGTATTTCTTTGATTCAAGTTGCCGAAGGAAGTATGTCTGAAATTACAAACATTCTTTCCCGTCTTCGTGAACTTTCCGTTCAGTCAGCTTCAGATACTATCGGAAACGATGAACGTAAAATTGCACATCAAGAATTTAAGCAACTGAGAGATGAAATTGATAGAGTCACTTATTCCACTGAGTACAACGGAACTCTTCTTTTGAGTAATGGTAAATTAAAGGATGACGAAGGTAACGAGATAAAACATGAAGAACTAGATACTGGCGCTCTGCC
>CANJMU010000006.1 GCA_947475135.1 Silvanigrellaceae bacterium | reverse complement strand
GTCCAGAGGCGCAATACAAAATAATAGGCGCATCCTTATCTTTTCCTAAATCGACAAGTCCAGATGTGATTAACGAAACAGGAATATTTTCTGCATTTTTAAAATGACATTCCTTGTATTCAGATTCTGATCGTACATCAATAACACGTGCACCATTTTTAATAAGTTCTTGGATTGATTTTTGAGATTTTTGAGTCATAAAAACTCCTTTTCAGGGATTATTTTTTCAAATTCATTTTGAGTACGTAACCACATAGAATTTATTATCGAAATCTTTGCTTCATGGCAAAGATTCACTCTCAAGTAACAGTAAGTTGACGTTACTTGAGTTCTAAAAAAATGTGCCGACAGAAAGTAGATGAGACCCATTTTCTAATCGCATCGACAGCAAAGAAGCGGGATTGAAAGAGGTCTATTTTAAAATTCAAAAAAAGGTTACCTAGCTATGTGGCAACGTTTCAAAAGCTCTTTTTGGCGAGATCCTAACTTTCATCATTCAAATTACTGTGAATTTGTTGGTGACATTGATATTCATCATCCGGAATTACGTCAAGAAGATCGAGAAATGAGTTCAAACATAACCACCGGCAGGCCAAGCCTTTATGCTTCTGATCAGGTCTCAAGCCTCACTCCCTGCGGAGCACCTGTGTATCCAGGAACAAGACAAAGACATCATTGTCGAAAATGTTTTGCCACAGTCTGTTCAAGTCATTTTGTGGCACCTCATGCTCGCCGCGACCCTCTTCCTGCATTAGAGGGGGTGTGTCTGCGGTGTTATTTATGAAAATCGGGACCAATTTTTTAAGTCGGCCGAATAGGAACCACATGACACAACAACTCATTTGCAGACACATTTTGTCCTAATTTTAGATTTAGATTTTCAATCCGTCCTTCGCTTTCACTCACGATTTTATTTTCCATTTTCATAGCTTCTATAATGAACAAAGGTTCACCAATTTTAACAACATCATGATTATTTTTTAATATTTGAATCATTTTTCCTGTCATTGGAGACAAAACTTCTAAGACACATTCTTCTTTTTTATGCACATGATTTTGAATAATTTTTTTAATTTCAAGGGAATACTTCTGAAATTGACTTCTTCCATTTTTAAAAATTTGTCGTTGAAAAAAATTCTTTTTTAATTTCCACTCATCGCCTTGAATGAAATAAACATTTTCATTTAAGACCAATGCAGAATAGTTATGTAAAAAATAAGCTTCTGTATTTTTCTTTCCATGGCTTTCGGAAATAGAGACATAAAATTTTTCAAACGGTTGAATGGATTGAAGGTCAAGTGTGTTTGAAATTTCGATTTCATGGGAAGTTGAATTTTTAAAATTTGAAATAAGATATTTCATAAAAATAAAATTATCCTCTGTTTTTTTATGTTTTTTTGTATGGTTTCACAATCAAAAATCCAAGTACCACGGCAATTAAAATGGCTGCCAAAACATCGATGGTCCAATGATTTCGTGAAACAACACGACTGACAGCAACGTAAATACCTAAAGGCAAAGTTGATAATAAGTAAACATTCCCGTAACGACGAAATAAAAATAGGACGCCAATAAAAGCGGCAGAAGTATGCCCACTTGGAAAACTGTGATGTCCTCCATAAGGTCTTCGTTCATCAATCGAATATTTTAAAAGATAAACGACCCCTAAAACAGACACAAAATAGATTAAAAAATAAAAAACTCCTTTGTAATCCTTCTTTCCAAGTATTGGAACTGCGCAGTACGCTGGTAATAATATTTGAATGACTGTTCCATAAATTTCAATGTAATTTTCAATTTTTTCTGAAGGATTTAATTTATAAACAATTCCACAATAAACAAACGCCAAAAAAAAGAACAAAATATTGAGTCTTTTCAAAATTATCTCCTTGTGCTTTCTAAAAAAAAGGCTTGTCCCCAAGGAGCTTTCGACACTTCTTTGAAAGAATAAATTTCTGAAGGATTGGATTTTTCACAATGGTGTAAAATACTAAGTAAACAAGATTGTTCTTCAGAAATGTCATTAGATTCATAATGATATTTTTCACAAATCATTTCATTTTCTTCTAAAAATCGAACGGAATAATTCCCGTTTTTAAAATCTTCGTTTTCAAATAATGCTAAATGAAAAGGGATTGTTGTATGCACACCTTGTATTTTAAATTCATTGAGTGCACGTAGCATTTTTGCAAGAGCTTCCTTTCTATTTTGGCCAAAAACAATCAGTTTTGCAATCATAGAATCATAAAATTCTGGAATTTTGTAGTTGGAATAAATATGAGAATCGACTCGAACACCGGGGCCCTGGGGAAATTCAACATGGGAAATAGTGCCAATGTCTGGCCTGAATTTTTCAAAAGGATCTTCGCTATTAATACGGCATTCCATGCAATGTCCTCGGATTTTTAAATCCTCTTGTTGAAAAGGAAGTTTGTGACCTTGCGCAATCTGAAATTGAAGTTGCAAAAGATCAATGCCGGTCACAATTTCTGTCACAGGATGTTCCACCTGAATACGAGTGTTCATTTCCATAAAATAAAATTTTGTCGGAGATTCTAAAATAAACTCAACCGTTCCTGCATTGACATAATTGACACTTTTTGCAATTTTGACGGCAATATCTCCCATTTCTTTTCTGATTTCTTCGGAAATGTATTGACTTGGCGATTCTTCCACTAATTTTTGATGGCGCCGTTGAATGGTGCAATCCCGTTCAAAAAGATGCACCGCATTTCCTACGCTATCTCCAAAAATCTGAAACTCGATATGTCTTGGATTTTCAATGTATCTTTCACAATAAACATCGGGATTTCCAAAATAATTCATGGCTTCCCGTGAACAGACTTCCAAGGCTGATTTTAATTCAGAATTTTCATAAACAACACGCATTCCCCGCCCACCACCACCAGAAGCCGCTTTTAAAATCAGAGGAAACCCTATTTTTTGAGCAACTTTTTCAAGTTCTTCAACATTTTTTAAAGGTTCAGTCACACCAGGACAGCAAGGAATATTCATTTCCAACGCTTTTTTTTTCGCGATGGTTTTATTTCCCATTTGTGAAATGGATTGTGGCGAGGGGCCAATCCAAATCATTCCATTTTTGATGACTTCGTTGGCAAAGAAAGGGTTCTCCGATAAAAATCCAAAACCAGGATGAACCGCTTGCGCATTTAATTTTTTTGCAGCATGAATTATTTTTTCAATATTAAGGTAACTTTCACTACTGGGGCCTGCCCCAATATTATAAATTTTATCGCACAAACTTAAGTGTTTTGAATTTTTATCGGCGTCCGAATAAATTCCAAGTGGAGAGATCTGCATATCTCGGCACGCACGGACAATACGCAAAGCAATTTCTCCGCGATTGGCAATCAAAACATTTTCAAATTTTCCAAATTTTAATGGCAAAAAATCAGTCATAAAATTTATTATCCTATAAAAATAAAGTAACATCACTTAAATTGTAAGTTAACGTTAAGGTAACACAAAATTAAAGCGGGATATTCCCATGTTTTCTTTTTGGTAAATTTTTTCTTTTATTTTTATTTATTTCTAAGGCGCGAATCAAATAAATTCTTGTCATTCTAGGCTCAATCACATCATCAATAAATCCACGTTCTGCCGCTACATAAGGATTTGCCAATTTTTCTTTATAATCTTCAATCAATTGTTTTCTTTTTGCATCTGGGTTTTCCGATTTTTCAATCTCATTTTTAAAAATAATATTGCAAGCCCCTTCGGGTCCCATGACAGCAATTTCGCTGGATGGCCATGCGTAATTCACATCACAACCAATGTGTTTCGAATTCATGACATCATAAGCACCACCGTAGGCTTTTCGCGTAATAATATTGGCTCTTGGAACAGAGGATTCACAAAATGCATAAAGTAACTTAGCGCCATGTTTAATAATTCCTTGCCATTCCTGATCGGTGCCAGGCAAAAATCCAGGGACATCTGTTAAAGAAACAAGTGGAATATTAAAGGCGTCACAAAAACGAACAAATCGGGCTCCTTTGACACTGCCGTTAATATCTAAAACACCAGATAAAAACATAGGATTGTTCGCAACAATTCCGACAACATCACCATTCAATCGAGCAAATCCAATCAGCATATTTTTTGCAAACTGCGGTTGAATTTCAAAAAACGTATTTTTATCAAAAATGGAATGAACAATGTCGAGCATTTGATAGGGTTGATTGGAATTATTCGGAATAATAGAATTAAGTTCATCGCAATAACGTAACGGATCATCTTTAGTTTCTGTTTTTGGTGGGGACTCTAAATTATTTTGTGGCAGATAACTTAACAGATGACGCACTGTACTTAATGTTTGATATTCATCTTCGCAGACAAGACTGGCAACACCGCTTTTTGTGTGATGAGTGTTGGCACCACCTAAATTTTCGAATGTGACATCTTCATTTGTCACAGTCTTAATAACATCTGGTCCCGTAATAAACATGTGTGATGTTTTTTGGGTCATAATAATAAAATCTGTGATTGCCGGAGAATAAACAGCCCCACCTGCACAAGGACCAAGAATAGCGCTAATTTGCGGAACAACTCCGCTGGCTAAGGTATTTCTATAAAAAATATCTGCATACCCACCAAGACTGACCACACCTTCTTGAATGCGCGCCCCACCGCTATCATTCAAACCAATCATGGGAACTCCATTTTGAACAGACAGATCCATGACCTTACATATTTTTTTGGCATGCATTTCACCAAGGGAACCACCAAAAACAGTAAAGTCTTGAGCATATAAGTAAACAGGTCGTCCGTGAATTTTAGCATAACCTGTGACAACGCCATCACCAGGTATTTTTTGATTTTCCATGCCGAAATGTTCGCATTGATGCAAGACAAAAGCATCCATTTCTATAAAAGAGTTTTCATCCACAAGCTCTTGAATACGTTCCCTTGCTGTTAACTTATTTTTTTTATGTTCCCTTTGAATGCGATCTTCCCCGCCACCAAGTTGACTTTTAAATTTTTTTTCTTTGAGTAATTGAATGGCTTTTTCTGTTGTCAGCGTCATTCTTCGGCCCCTAATATTTTTTTAATTTCTGAAATAATCTCTTGAATACTTGTCCCTGGAGTGAAAATTGCTTTGACCCCACTTTGCAACAATTCAGGAATGTCGGATTTTGGAATGACTCCGCCACCAAAAACAGGAATACTTTCCCCACCATTTTTTTTGAGGGATTCTAATAATTTAGGAAATAAAGTTTTGTGAGCGCCAGAAAGTAACGATAACCCCACAATGTCAACATCTTCTTGAACGGCAGTACGGGCAACGTCTTCGGTGGATTGACGAATTCCTGTATAAATGACTTCCATCCCTGCGTCACGAAGGGCCCGTGCAATATATTTTGCACCACGATCGTGGCCATCCAGTCCGCATTTAGCAATCAAAACCCGCGGAATTTTTGTGTAAGTGATTCTTTTTGAATTTGACTGATTTGTCTGATCTTCATTCAAAAAAAAGCTCTGAGAGTCATTTTTATAAAACATATGACGAATTCCTAAAAAGGGATATTTTTCTAGGATATCTTGGCTTTTTCAAAGTAAAGAGTCAACTTGAGGTTCAAAAATTCACAATAAAGTAACAAGAAATTTCTATTCAAAAAACAAAAACTTGCACTCACTTAAAATAGACGCTAGAAGCCAAAGAACCAAAGAAAGGGCCCTTTTATGTGGACAAACACAGCTCATAAAGTACATAATTTTAAATTGAGTCGAAAAAAAACTTTAAAAAATAACAAAATGCTTAGCGACGTCAGACTCACTCCTTTTATTATTGGTGTTTGCGGGGGTGCCGGAAGTGGAAAAAGTACATTTTGCAAAGAATTTGTTGAAATTATTGGAACAGAACGGGCCATTCACATCTCACAAGATTCCTATTACAAAGATTTAAGCCATATCCCTGTTGAAGATCGTCTGAACACCAATTTTGATCATCCTGAACAAATTGATTTTTCCTTGCTGGCAGGACATTTAGACCAGCTTTTTTTAGGAAAATCAGTTTCCGTACCCAAATATAATTTTTCAACTTGTGAGCGCGAGCCCTCCTTTGAAATTCTTTTTCCAAGACCAATCATTATCGTTGAAGGCATTCTTATTTTTTTTGAAACCGCCATTTTAAAACGTATGGACTACAAACTTTTTATTGATGCCAAAGAAGACACACGCCTGCAAAGAAAAATCATTCGCGATATTAACGAACGTGGTCGCACCAAGGATTTTGCATTGTCCCAATATCAACAATGCGTCAAACCCATGCACCAATTGTTTGTTGAAAATTCCAAAAATTCTGCGGATAAAATCATTTCCGGTGAAGAACCCTTTGATTTAGAGATAAGAAATCTATTATACAAGGTGATGGATATAAAAAATTGAAAATTTTCTGCAACTTTTTTGCAGAAATGTTTTTTTTGTTTTCGTTTTTGGAGAAATGAAAAATATGAAAAAGCTCATCGAAAATGTTTCCCAATTGAATGTCATTCCCCAATCTTTCGAAAAATTTTCCAAACCTCAAAATGTTTTAATGGTCGACCCTTGTTACTTTGATGTCACCTATGCCATCAACGACCATATGACAAATGAAGCAGGAACTTTAAATAAGATAGATAAAAACAAAGCTACGGAACAATGGGAAAATTTGAAAGAAATCTATAAAAAATTAGATTTTAACGTTGTCGTTTGTCCTGCGCAACGCGATTTGCCCGATATGGTTTTTTGTGCCAATCAATGCTTTCCCTTTTATACAAAAAACTATGAAAAACATGCCATTCTTTCCAACATGCATCACCCACAAAGAAATTTAGAAGTTGGATTTATCCACGATTTTTTAGTTTCCCAAAATTACCAAACCCACCGTATCGCTTCGCGCACGGAAAAATATTTTTTCGAATCTATGGGTGATATGTTGTGGCTAAATGATCACAGATTTTTGCTTGGTGGATATGGATTTCGCACTGAAAAAAGAATCTATGACAAAATATCCGAATATTTGGATGTTCCCATTGCACTTTTTGAATTAAAAAATCCAAAATTTTACCATTTGGACACATGTTTAAGTGTTCTGAATTCCACAACGGCTATGTACTGCGAAGAAGCTTTTACAGCACAAGGACTTCTTTTATTAAAATCTATTTTTTCAAACCTGATAAAAATTTCTGAGCAAGGGTCAGATTCGCCTTACTTTGCATGTAATGCCCATTGTCCCGACGAAAAAAATGTCATCATTCAAAAAGGCTGTACCGAGGCCAATCAAAAATTAAAAGAGCAGGAATTTGTCATACATGAGGTCGATACCAACGAATTTATTCAAGCCGGTGGTTCGGTATTCTGTATGAAGTTGATGTTTTATTAGAGGAGTTTTTCGTGTCCAATTTAATTTCAAAAGAAATGAGCATTTCATTTTATAAAGATATGTTGCTGTCCCGCCGCTTAGAAGAGCGCGTCGGACAATTGTATGTTCAACAAAAATTCAGTGGATTTTGTCACCTTTATATTGGCCAAGAAGCTGTTGCCACAGGGACATTAAATGCCCTACGCAAAGGCGAAGATTACGTCATTACGGGTTATCGTGACCACACCATGCCTGTTACCTTAGGAATGGACCCTGGTGTTATGATTGCCGAACTGCTTGGTAAAGTCACAGGGAGCAGTCGCGGCAAAGGCGGATCCATGCACATGTTTAGCGAAAAACTTCGCTTCCTGGGTGGTCACGGAATTGTTGGTGGACAAGTTCCATTGGCCGTAGGCGCAGGCTGGAAAATTAAATACAAAAAAGAAGATTTGGTTTCTGTTTGCTTTTTAGGTGATGCTGCTATTAATCAAGGACAATTTCATGAAGCTTTGAATATGGCTGCCATATGGAACTTGCCTTGCATTTTTATTGTTGAAAATAATCTCTATGGAATGGGAACAGCCATTTCACGCACATGCACACTTAAAAATTTAGCTGACCGTGCCAAAGGTTACAATATGCGCCAAGCCATTGTGGATGGCCACGATGTCATCAAGTGTTACCAACAAATGTCCGAAATCGTCGCAGAAACACGAAAAACAAGCGCCCCAATTTTTGTCGAAGCCCAAACCTATCGCTTCCGCGGACATTCGGTTTCTGATCCAGGAAGTTACAGAACAAAAGAAGAAGTTGAAAAAGAAAAACAAAGAGATCCCCTTGTGTTGCTTCAAAAATATTTAACAAAAAATCACAGTTCTTCAGAAAAAGATTTTGAAAAATGGGAAGACGAAATTGCTGAAATTATTGAAAAAGCAGTGTCCTTTGCGGAAGAATCACCTGAACCAGATATCAATGAATTGTTTGATCACGTGCTGGTTTAACCGTCTGACGCAGGTTTTTAAGAAGTTATATTTATTTTGAGGTTTACTCATTTTAAGAATTGGAATTCAATTATGGCAATATTAAGTTTACGAGATGCACTCAATCAAGCAATGTGCGAAGAAATGGAACGGGACCCTAACGTTTTTTTAATGGGCGAAGAAGTGGCCCAATACAATGGTGCCTACAAAGTTTCCAAAGGAATGTTAGAAAAATTCGGTCCCCAAAGAGTTGTCGACGCACCCATATCCGAAGCAGGCTTCGCAGGCCTTGGCGTTGGTGCAGCCATGTGCGGCCTTCGCCCCATCATTGAAATGATGACCTGGAATTTTGCAATTCAGGCCTTCGATCAAATCATCAATCACGCCGCAAAAATGCTCTACATGAGCGCGGGACAATTTCAAGTTCCCATGGTCATTCGCGGTCCCCACGGCGCCGCCCACATGCTTTCCTCGCAACACAGCCAATGCGTCGATCACATGCTTGTGAATTGCCCTGGAATGAAAATTATTAGCACAGTCATTCCTGCAGATGCCAAAGGCCTTTTAAAATCTGCGATTCGCGACAACAACCCTGTTCTCTTTCTAGAGAGTGAAATGCTGTATGGAAAAACAGGTGAAGTCCCCGATGGTGAATTTCTGATTCCGATTGGCGTTGGCGACATTAAAAAATCCGGAAAAGATGTGACCTTAGTTGCATGGAACAAAATGGTTTACCTTGCCCTTGAAGTTGCAGAAGAATTGGAAGCCCAGGGAATCAGCATCGAAGTGTTAGATCCTCGCACACTTATGCCTTTGGATGAAAATTTAATTTTTGAATCGGTCCGTAAGACTAATCGCCTTGTTGTCCTTGAAGAAGGCTGGGGTGTTGCGAGTTTTGGCTGCCATATTGTGGACAGGGTCGTGAAGGAATGTTTTGATGATTTAGACGCTCCACCTGAAAGAGTGACAAATCATTTTGTTCCTATGCCTTACAATGAAGCCCAAGAAAACGAAGTGATGCCGAATAGAAAAAAATTAATTCACGCAATCAATCAAGTTTTGTACAAGAAATAAGGGGAATTTTTCATGGCCACGGTAATGGAAATGCCAAAGCTTTCAGACACAATGAAAGAAGGCTCAATTGCGAAATGGTTAAAAAAAGAAGGTGACAAGGTTGTCGCCGGGTCCGCTGTTGTTGAAATCGACACAGACAAAGCAACAATGGAATTTGAAGCTCCCGCTGGTGGAATTTTATTAAAAATTTTGGTGGGTGATGGACAAAAATGCAACTTACAAGATCCCATTGCTGTTATTGGTAAATCCGATGAAAACTGGCAAGAAATTTTAGATAAATTTAAAGCCAAAAAAGGCGGTTCATCCGCAGCTTCGCAACTTAACAATAAAGAAACAACAAATAAACAAGAGTCCGCGTTTTCTCAGAATCAAGCTAGGGCGTCTTCTTCTGTTGCTGGCACTCAACATTTAATTTCTGAAAAACTGAAAGCCAGCCCCCTTGCTAAAAAAATTGCCTCGGACAAGGGAATTAATTTAGCACATATTCAAGGCAGTGGCCCCAATGGACGTATCGTTCAAAGGGATTTAGAAAGTGCACAAAACTCTGCTTCTTCCGCTTCGTCAGCGATGTCATACACATCAACTCAAAATTTTGTAACTTCCAATGTTATCAAAATTCCTTTGACAAATATGCGCAAAACCATTGCGACCCGTCTGAAGGAAAGTGTGCACAACTCTCCACATTTTTATTTATCCGTTCGCATAACCATGGATACCATTTTAAATTGGAGAAAATTGGCGCTTGCTAAAGTAACAAACGATCAAAAATTTTCTATCAACGATCTCATGATTTTTGTATTGGCCCGTGCCCTTAAAAAACACCCCGAAATCAATTCTTCCTGGCAAGACGACCACATTGCCCAATACACAGATGTTCACATGAGTGTCGCTGTTGCTCTTCCCAATGGACTGATGACACCTGTGGTCAAACACGCCGATAAATTAAATATTTTTCAAATTGCATCTGAGACAAAACGCTTGGTTCAATTGGCGAAAGACGGAAAATTACAACCCACAGATTATGCAGGCGGAACGTTTTCAATCAGCAATTTAGGTTCTATGGGAATTGAAAACTTTACGGCGATTATTAATCCGCCACAAGCCGCTATTTTAGCGGTCGGTAATACCATTCCCACACCTGTTGTCGATCCCAAAGGACAAATTGTTGTGCAACAGCTTATGCAAGTCACATTAAGCTGTGATCATCGTGTCATCGATGGTGCCATGGGTGCGGAATTCTTAAAAACCCTGAAAAGTTATTTGGAAGACCCTATTTCAATGTCTTTTTTATAATCACACCTGTTCAAAAATTAAACTCGACACATTTCCAACTCCAATGATTTCAATGATTGTTATGGATTCACGCGTGGTTTGAATAAAGTCATCAGAAATGTTGACTTTATTCGTGAATTTGTCTTACTTTTCGAAAAATATTTATTTTAT
>CANJMU010000005.1 GCA_947475135.1 Silvanigrellaceae bacterium | reverse complement strand
CGTCAAAAAAATAGTCCCCTTTATTTTTAGAATTTTTCTTCGATAACGTAACAATATGCGTACAAATATTTGAAGAGAAATTATAAAAATGTTTTTGGGGTTTTTGAAATCAAAATTTAAAAAAATATCTTCTATTTTTCATCAGGCGATTCATATTTTAAAACACTGCCGATTGAGTGGAAAAAGCGCAGAATTGACATTTGTTTTTATTCTTTCCATCGTCCCTTTTTTATCTGTTTTATTTACATTTATTCATTCTTTAAATGGATTTGAAAGTTTATTCAACACTCTGTTAACCCCAATTATTTTAAAGCATTTTGGCGATGACGCAGGAAATCAAATTATATTTTATTTAAGAGAAATTATAAAAAATATTCAGGTCAAAGAATTAGGAATTGTTTCCTTCAGCTCATTTACAATCACTGTCATTTTTTTATTTTTAAAAGTTGAAGAACTATTTAATTCTCTGATGAGCTATAAAAGCTCAATTTCATTTTATAGACGTCTTATGAAATGTTGGGTTATTCTCACTTTTTTACCCTTTGCCTTTGCAGCAGCCGTCATGAAATCCGATCAACTTTTAAATTATTTATTGCAGGATGGCAAAAGACTTCTTGACCCACAATTCATCCACATGATTACTTTTTTCACAAGTTTTTTTGTCCAAACCATTATATTCTTTGTGATGTATTATACCATGCCCAGCAAAACTTTAAATTTTAAATCTAATTTTATTGGAAGTTTGGTTGCTTCTTTATTATTTGAAATTTTACAGTATGTGAATAAAATTATTTCTTCCAATATGATTTCAGGAGATCCTAGCCAAATCTACGGATCTGTGCCGATATTAGTCATTGCTTTTTTTGTTTGGGCACGACTCGCTTGGACAATTGTGTTGATTGGAATGGCCTTTGCCATTGCATCCCAACGGGTTTTGTATGTGTCTCATTCGAGAAAATTTTTGTCTCAAAAATAAATTGATTTTTTCCTAATTGCATTTGAAGTTTTATTGAATCACAAATCAAAATTTTAAACTCACTGAAAAATAAGATAAAATAAAACACTGAGCTCAATTCGGAGAACCCAATCCCCATGGAAAATCAAAACAGTTCTTTTGTGGAAGGTCCAAAATTCTGGATCACCCTTTGCACAATGCTCGCCTCACTCATGGCTGTTCTAGATATTAGTATCGTGAATGTGGCCTTAAGCGATATCCGTGCTTCTTTTGGTGTTCAAATCGACCAAATTGCATGGATTAGTACCGGATATATGATGGCTAACGTCATTGTGATTCCCATGACGGGGTGGTTCCAAAAAAGATTTGGACTTTTCAATTATTTTTTATTTTCTCTTTCACTCTTTATTATCGCGAGCATTTTGTGTGGATTGTCCTGGAATCTTGCTTCCATGACTGCTTTTCGAATGATTCAAGGGGCGGGCGGAGGCGCCATTATTCCTTGTGCCAGTACGATTTTAATGTCGAGATATCCAAAAAATCAACAAGGAATGGCTCAGGCATTGATTGGTTTAGGAGCTATCACTGGCCCCTTGTTAGGGCCCACACTTGGTGGTTATTTAATTGAATGGTTTAATTGGCACATGATATTTTTTATTAATATTCCCTTGGGTATTCTTTGTTTATTTATTGCAACTCGTTCCATTAAAACACCTTCCTTTGTTCCAACTATCACTCCAATTGATGTCAAAGCCTTTCTTTTATTGATATTCGGAATGTCCACCCTGCAATTTGTTCTGGAAGAAGGACACCGGCGTTTTTGGTTTCAAGACAATTGGATTATTGCAGCAACCGTTGTTTGTATCACATGCTCTGTTACCTTAGTTATTCATCAACTGGAATCAGAAAATCCCATCATTGATTTTCGTGTCTTTAAAAATTTAAATTATACTTTATGCACACTGATTAATTTTATTTTAGGTGTGACCTTATTTAGCGCTTCTTTTTTATTTTCTATGTATTGCGGCACTGTTTTAAATTTACCACCCTTAGAAATTGGGCTTATTTTTTTAAAAGGATGCATGATTCAAATTCTCATCATGCCACTGATTGGACTTCTGATTAATAAAATCTCAGGAAGAATCATGATAGCTTTTGGAATTATCATGACGCTCTCAAGCCTGTTTTTTAATGGCCATCTGACATCAAATGTGCCAAATTCTTTTTTAATCACGGTTTTATTTTTAAGATCCCTTGGACTTGGGGCTATTTTTATTCCTATTTCCTATCTGGCACTTTCTGGTGTTGAACAAAAAAGCTTAGGTAACGCTGTTGGCTTATTCAATTTAACCCGTGAACTAGGTGGATCTATTGGACTTGCCTGGATGGCAACAATGCTGATTAATCATATGCATATCAATGAAACTCTGATAAAAAATAATGTCATTGTGGGAAGCTCACAGACCGAGCAACAATTCAACCACCTTTTACAGATGTATCAAGGGCGATCTTGGAATCCTACTGCTGCGGCCTATCAGAGCTTACAAAACCGCATGAGCGTTCAAGCCCTTGTGCAAAGTTTTAATTTTAGTTTACTTATGCTTTTTATTGTTTTTCTCGTTGCGTTTTTTATTATATTCTTCTTAAAAGAAGGTGATAACAAAAATGCAAAATCTGTTACTTTGCATTAAAGTAGACCTCTTGCCTAACCTCAGTTTCAAAACGCGCCGAGCGAGAGCTGACGCAGCATATGCACTGATATGTGAGGAGGTCGAGACGATGGCGCAACGAAGAAAATGGGATTAGGCAAGAGGTCTAGTGACAAGATCATTTATTTTAGGAGATAAATATGGGAATTTTTCAATCATTATCAAGGTTTTTTTCTTCTTTGCTTGGGTTATTACAAGGGAAAACAGAACGCTTGACAGATAAAATGGTTTCTGCAAATGCCGATACCATTCGCGCCCAATTTCGCAAAACCAAAGAAGATTGGAATCGGGATTACCAAGAAATGCGCAATTCTATTGCAGAACTGATGAACATTCGTGAAACAAAATTAAATGAGCTGAAATCTATTGGCAATGAAACCAATGAATTAGAGCATAAAATGCAAGGCGCTGTTGAACTTTTCAAACAGAATTCCGATGAAAGGTACAAGAAAGCTTACACACAAATGGCAGAAAAATTGGAAAATAACGAATCCCGCTCCAAAGAGTTGGAACTTCAAATCTCGGAACAAGATAAAGCCATTGAACTTTATAAAGCGCGTCTTCAGGATCTTCAAAAACAAATCGAAACATTGAACAAAGAAGAAGCGGAAACCGTCGCTGACATGATTGGTAGCCAAAAAATCAAAGAATTGAATGACCGCTTATCTGGTTTGAGTATTGACTCTTCGACAAAAAATTTAGAAGCCATTCGTCAAGCGCGACAAAAACTGAAATCTGTTGCTAAAATTTCTACGGAAATGGGCCCCAATTCACAGGTCGATTTGGACAAAGAACTGACTGCAGCAGCCGCTCGCTCCAAACACATCAATGCCTTTGAAAACGCTGTTTTTGGCGAAAATAAATCTTCCCAAAGCTCAAGCACTTCGATTCAATTTGATGAGCTAACTTCTGGAAGCTCCTCTCAAAAAATTTATGATGTTCATACGATTTCACACGATAATTCAAAATAAAATCATGAAAAAATTGACCCTAGGTTGGGCCCTTTCCTTCGTCATCTGCATGACATCCTGTGGACACAAAGAGGACCCAACTTCGCTTTTCCCAATGCACACCGATCGCTTTGAAAAGGAAATTCAACGTCGACATGAACTCAAAACCCCAAACCCCGACCCAAAATCAAAGAACACAAACCCCAAAAAATGATTTGAATGTGCAGTGGCCCACAAACTCCATCTGCAATTTATTTCAAACGACCCACCCTATTGTGCAGGCAGGTATGGTCTACGTCAGTGGTGCAAAATTAGCTGCGGCCGCCAGTGAGACCGGATGTTTGGGTTTAATTGGCGCCGGAAGCATGAGCCTGGATCTCTTAAGATCACAAATTCAAAAATGTAAAACCCTGACAAAGCGTTCCTTTGGAGTTAACTTACCGTTACTTTACGAAAAAATCGAAGAACAAATCGATATTTGCCTAGAGGAAGGTGTTCGTATTTTTTTTACCAGTGCGGGCTCTCCTAATAAGTGGACAAAATATTTAAAGGAACATCAAAGTACCGTCGTTCATGTGGCAAGCTCACCCTATCTTGCTCAAAAATGCCAGGATGCAGGTGTCGACGCCGTTGTCTTAGAAGGGTTTGAAGCAGGTGGCCACAATGGTCGGGAAGAATTGACAACATTGGTCCTCTTGCAACAGGTTTATCAAAAACTACAAATTCCTGTCATCGCAGCAGGCGGCATAGGTTCAGGGGCCGCTATTCACGCCTGTTTTGCCCTAGGAGCCCAAGGAGTTCAGATTGGGTCCTTATTTGCAGCAACAGTCGAAAGCTCTGCCCATAGGAACTTTAAACAAAAATTATGCGAGTCTTCTCACAACTCCACATTCCTAAGAATGAAAAAATTAATTCCCGTCAGACTTTTGAACAATGCTTTTTCTGAAATTATCGCAAAAGCAGAGGACGAAGGGGCTTCATCGGAAGAACTCAAGTCCTTATTGGGAAAAGGCCGCGCCAAACAAGGTATTCTTTTGGGCGACTTAGAAAACGGGGAGCTTGAAATTGGACAAATTGTCTCAGAAATCAAAGAGATCCGATCCTGTCCTCAGCTTGTCCACCAGTTATGCCAAGAATACCTCATGTCATTTTAGTGTCATCTCAACGTCACATTTTTTATAAATAATATTCATAATTCATTTAATAACTTCATTCCTAAGTCGATATAAAAAAGGAGGAATTATTAAAAAGGACTTTATGAATTTACAAGATTTAAAAAACATCAGTATCGAAGATTTAACGGTTCAAAATTTATATGAAACAATTTTTCTCGTTCGAAGTATTTTTCATTATGAAAAACCCTTCCGAGCACCATTCTTGTTTACTTTGAGTGTGCTTCCCAAGTGGATGAAAAAAATTGTGTTTCCATTTTTAAAAGTTGAGCAATTAGAATTTATGGTTTTAGTGGATAATAAAGATAAAAAAATTATTGGAACAACAGGACTTTTCCGCATGAAAGACGATCCTATCGACATTCAATGGCTGGGATGGTTTTGTGTTTCAAAACATGAGGAAGGTTGTGGCTTTGGAAAAAAAATGCTGAATTTTACAATTGAGAAAGCCAAAGAAAAAAATGCGCGAGTTCTTAAATTATTTACTTCAGATTTAGATTATGAACGCCGGGCACAATATCTTTATGAAAAATTAGGATTTGAAGTTGTTGGCAAGGGATTAGATGAAGATAATATGATGTTACTTTATCGGGAAAAATTGTTACGTTAACTTCGTACAAAATCTAAATAAAACTTTAACTCCCCAATAGACTCTTGAATGTCATCTAAAGCACGATGATTTTTTTTCTTTTCAAATTTTTTATTCCATTTATTTTCAAAAATAATTTTAAAACTGGAGACATCTAAAACACGATAATGTAACAACTTCGAAAACTCGGGCCACCAGCGCTCTATAAATTTTTTGTCCTGAGAAATTGAATTACCTGCAATCACAATTTTATTTTCTGTTAAATAAGGCTGACAGATTTCAATAAATTTTTGTTCGACTTCTTGTTCTTTTTTACCAGATTTAATTTTTGAAAGCAGGCCGCTTTTTGTATGATGATTGAGACACCACTCATCCATTTTGTTGAGCTCAGAATCATTTTGAAAAATAATAAAATCTTTTTGAACAAGAGTCTTAAAATTAAAATCAGTGATTATGATAGCTGCTTCTAAGATGCGATTCTTTTGGAAATCTAACCCTGTCATTTCCATATCGATCCAAGCCAAATACTGCTTCATACTGCTTCCTGATGGCCCAGTTTCTTTAAATAGCGAATATGGGAACCCAATGCACTCAAAAATGTTTTATTTTCTAAATAGGGGACTTTAAATTCTTCTGCTGTCTTTTTTACAATTTCTGCTATCTGACGATAATGAACATGACAAATACTTGGAAACAAATGATGTTCTATTTGATAATTAAGCCCACCCACATACCAACTTAACAAACGATTGTGTTTTGCAAAATCCGCTGTTGTCATCATCTGATGGATTGCCCAATCATTTTCGATCTCATTCTTAGCATTCGGAAGAGGAAAGGATGTTTCTTCCACGGCGTGGGCCAATTGAAAAATCGTGCTTATTGTAAGCCCTGCAACAAAGTGCATCACAAGAAAACCTGTTAAAACATGAAGAAATGAAACGTGAAAAAAAACACAAGGAACAACAAGCATGGTGGAAAAATAAATGATTTTAATCACGGTCATCTTTGTGATGTATTTGATGGCATCGGCGGTTTTTTGTGAGCGAATCAGACCTTTTTTTCTGTATCTAAAAAACGAAAAAAAATCTACCGCTAAAGAATTATAAAGTGTCGATAACATGAAAACAAAAAATGCGTAAATAAACTGATAGCGATGCATTTTTCTGACGGGGCCATGGGGAGCCAATCGCAGTATCGTTTTATCATCAATATCTTCATCAATGGAATAAATATTTGTAAAAGAATGATGCAAAACATTATGCTGCAGCTTCCAATTATGCACATCCCATCCAACGATCCAAAGCGTGTGACCTAAAATATTATTTATCCATTTTTTTGAAGAGTAAGCACCATGATTTGCATCATGCATAATAGACATTCCAATGCCTGCCATGGCAAATCCCATAATAGAAGACAAAGCAATCACAACAGGAAGCGATGGATTGAAAATAAGAACGACTAAAAAAGGAAGGAAGTAAGCACACAGTAACGTCACAGTCTTTAAAATCATTCCAAAATTTGCTTTTTTGCTGATCTGATGAACTAAAAAATAATCATCCACTCGTTTTTTTAATATTGAAAAAAATTTTGAGTTATCTTTGTTGATAAAACGCACGTTTTGATTCACAGGGAGGACTCCTTATTTATTTTTTTTCATAAAAATCCATTGAAAGGATAATCCAAAAATAAATTTTTAAATAGTCTATCAACAGATCCTTTTCCTAATTTTACAATGATTTTACAATGATTTTACAATGATTTCAGCTCAACTTTTTTAAAACTAATCAATGTGCGCCTAGCATCAAACAAACTTTTATAACTTTCATAACGAATGCGAAGTTTTTCAGATTCGGCGCGACTTGTCACTATTTTTTCTAAGAATTCAATATATTCGTCATCACCTTCAGCCATGCGCTTTAATTTTGTCTCTGAAAATTTCCCAATTTTTTTTTCAATGCGATTCATAATTTGAGATCGAATTGAAGTTCTCATCAAATCTAATTTTTCCGATTCTTTTCTTTTTTCAACGTATTCAATTCCAATTTTATTAAAAATATGAATAATTTCTTCTAATGCCATGTCCTTAATAAAATTAGGAGGCAATGAACCTATCTGTTGATTGTTACTTTGTTGTGTTGTTATTTTTTCAATATTTTCGCTGTGCTGCATTACGAAATCACTGGAAAAAGATGATTAGCCTTATAACTACTACGCACAAGCGGGCCACTGGCAACCCCTAAAAACCCAAGCTGCTTTGCCACATCTTCCCAAAAAATAAATTCTTCCGGATGCACGAAACGTTTGACCTTCAAATGTTTCGGTGTGGGTTGTAAATATTGCCCAATGGTTACAATGGAAACTCCAACTTCACGTAAGTCTAAAAGGGTTTGATAAATTTCATGTCCTTCTTCACCAAGACCCAACATAATTGCGCTCTTTGTGAAAATTCGCGCTGGACCAATTTTTTTGGCCGTTTCTAAAACCTTTAAACTTTGATCATATTTGGCGCGAGCATCTCGCACCCGCGGAGAAAGCCGACGAACGGTTTCCAAGTTATGGGCAAACACATCGATACCACGCCCCGCATAGAGTACGGTGCTCAAAGATTCCTGATTTCCATTGAAATCTCCAGCTAAAATTTCAACGCGCACCGTCGGATTGAGCTTCTGAATTTCAATCATTGTTTGTGCAATGTGATGGGCACCCCCATCGGGAAGGTCGTCCCTATCCACCATGGTAATGACAACGTATTGCAAGTTCATTCCTTGAATGCTTTGCGCCACATTCAGAGGCTCTTCCTTGTCCAGCCATCCCCCAGGATTTCCTGTTTTAATATGGCAAAACCGGCAACCACGCGTACAAACCTCGCCTAAAATCATAAATGTCGCTGTCCCCGAATTCCAACATTCTGAAATGTTGGGGCATCTGGCTTCTTCACAGACGGTATAAAGTTTTTTTTGCCTTAAATTATTTTTGATTTGATATAAAATTTCACCGCTTGTTAAGTTCGATTTTAACCACAATGGTTTATTCATCGGACGCTCTGTTTTGGGATGCAATTCAACGGGAAGCGATTTATTAAAAATAAAAGAATAAGGACTTCCAAATTTTTCATGAAAAGATTCAGAGGGAGTCATAATTTCCATAAATAGAAAAACCTTTCCTAGAAAAAATTTTGGCAACGCAACATTCTTTCCTTATCACGCTTTTTTTCTAATGAAAATAAAGATGTTCCAAAGAATTGGACAGATTTTATCTAGTCAAAACTTCTTATTCGACATTTTTCAGACGGATATCATTGCACATTGGTAGGTTAGAATGAAGAAAAAGGAAAATCTTTTCAAAATAAATTTGATCGAGGCGGAAATTTTTTGTGAAGTTAAAAATATTTTCATATCCATTTATTGCAGCCCTGATTGTTGGGAGCCTCAATACTCCTCAACAAAAAGCAGGCGCTGCAATTCAAAACGAGCAAAAAAAGGCTCTAGTTGAAAATAGTTTTCGCATGACTTTTCCTTTAAGTTCGCCACGAAGATATGCAACTAAATTTGATAAAGAAAATCGCACGCTGCAAATTCGTATTTTGCCCGCACAAATGTCCGAATTTCAAGATCTTTCCTACTACGACCCTCAGTTTATTAACAAAGTCCTTGTCCGAGAAGATCTTTCTGAAGTTTTTATCACACTGCAATTAAAAAATACTCCCATGGCATGGCTTATTGGAACACAGGAAAACCCTTGGAGAATTATTATTGATATTTGGAAAACAGAAGTTTCCCAAGGAGAAGAAGGCAAAAATTGGTCCTGGTATTCTGACAACGTCACAGGAGAAATGCCAATTGCAGGCGCATCGGACACTGCAAATGATTCTCAATCTAAAAATTTAAAAATGACAAAAGAAATTTCTAAAGAAACAAAAGATCAGAATTTAAAAAATAATACTAAAAAAGAAATATTAACTTCACAAAATGAAATAAAAAATCCGAATATCACTTATTCAAAAACCACAGCACAAATTCCAGATATTTTTAGAGCACTCTTTCCTGTTGTCCCGCTTGATGAAGACAAAAGAAAAGTCCTCACAAAAAAATTTGAGACGAATTTTGAAAAAAAAGAAGAGTTTCCCCTGGCTCAACAATTGGCTGAATTGCTTTATAAAGGGGGGTATTATACGGATGCTCTTCATATTTACAGAAAAATATTGATGCTGAATGAACCGGAATTTAAAAAACATGAAGACTTTTTTTGGCAGGCTGGCGAAAGTTCTTTTTTAACAGGCAATCAAGATATTGCTTACGAGTATTTTAACGCATTGGTCACATTATTTCCAGAAAATCGTTTGTTTCCTTACGCAAAATTAAGATTGGTTGATATTGATGAACTGACAAATTCAAAATCACATGGACTTGAAAAAGTCAGCGACAAAAATTCTGAAATTTATACAAAAATGGCCTTTGACACTTCTCTTCCCATCAAAGTCCAAGAGCTTGCGGCCCTTCGTTCGGCCTTTGATCACGTGGATGAAAATCCTTCTTATGTCTCAAATTTTTTAGATTTGATTCAAAAATGCACCAGTGATTCTTCCTTAGATTTTATGATCTCAAAACATTGCAGTTATATTGTTGCAAAAATATCGATCAATGACTCACCCATTCCGGAAGCGGATAAAAATGTTCAAACTTATAAAAAGTTGGTCCCTTCCGATCCTCGCATCTCACAAATGGAAAAAATTGTCTCCAATCGTGTCAAAGATTTTTTAGATAAGGTCACAATCAATAAGGATTACAAATCTTGGATAGAATTAGAATCAAAACTAAGGTCTTCATTACTTGATTTTTCAATCGATCATCATGAAGAATTATTCACCCGTGCAGACGCGTTTGAAAATGTCAGAAATGAAAAAAAAGCTTTGCAGCTTTACTCTGCATTCATCCAAGGAAAAGAAGAACAAAAATGGAAGAATGAGGCCTATTCACGTTCGGCAGTCATTCTTTACAATAAAAATTTACCAAATGCGGCAGATGAAAACCTACTTCGCATTGAAGAAGATAATTCTAGAATTCAAAATGGATTCACAGATAAAACACTCAATAATTTAAAAAAGCTCACTCTCACTCCATTTAAAAATAAAATTGCATTTCGTTTAATCATTCAAGAAATCAAGCAAGGACGCTATGTTGAGCGTGAATTAACCGCATTATCACAATGGGGAAAACAGGTGCTTGGAACACCTTATGCAGAAATTATTTTCGATAAGATTCGTTCCTATCCTGCAAAAAGCCCCGATGAAATTGAGATAGTGGAGTCGTCTGTCCTGCGATACGCGGAAGACTTACGAAATAATGGTCAATTCGCAAAGGCAGGAGACTACTTTTTTTATGCAGCTTCTTTAAGTAACGCAAACCATGTTGCTGAAGCTGCTTATAAAGCAGGAGTTGTCTATGCAAGAGCTGGATTATTTGAAAAAGCGAAACAGGCTTGGATTTTAGCTGCAAACGATACCAATGATAAACGTTTTTCCGCTCTTGCTAATGAGAGGTTAGATCGAACTAGCAAGTAATTTTTTTAAGGAGATATTTATGAGTGAGACTCGCCCCATCGATCTTT
>CANJMU010000004.1 GCA_947475135.1 Silvanigrellaceae bacterium | reverse complement strand
TTTACTGCTGTCATGATTATTCAAGTCCCCGTTGGACTTTTTGGCGTTGCTACAAGTTTTGCATCTTTGCCAACATTAAGTGAGCTTTTTAATAAAAAAAAATATAGTGAATTTAGTGATGTTTTAAAATCAAGTTTAGAAAATACGTTATACTTATCTACATTTACCGTACTTGGTTTTGCTTTGCTCATTGTTCCATTTTATCAAACTGTCTTTCAACATGGAAAAATAAATTATCACGATACGATTATGAACTCACTTGCTGTGTGTAGTTATTCTATTGGCGTTATTTTTTCATCGGGGACAAAAATTTTATTAAATTCTTATTACGCACTTAATAAAACAAAACAATTGATTGCAAATGCCTTTATTTATTTTTGTACAAGCGCTTTTTTAGGATATTTTTTATCCAAAAAATATGGGATTGTTGGTTTGGGAATTTCTTACGGAACTTCCACTGCAATTGATTTTTTATTAAATTTTTATTTTGTAAGAAAAATTTACTTTAAGTTAACAAAACATACTATTTTTTCAACAGAAAAAATATTTTATATTAAGATATTCTTTTATTCAATATTATCTTATTTAATCCCATTATCTGGGATTTTATTTATAAAAAATTTCTGGGAAAATTTTCAACTCGTGAAAAAAGAACCAATCATTTCATTTTGTTTTTTAATTTTTGGATCTTTGGGAATTCTGCTTTTATTTTATATTATAACAGTAAAATATGGGCCTGAAACCTTTAGAAGTCTTCTCAAAAATAAGTCTTCTCGATTTTTAAAAAAGTAGAAATCCAAATTTTATTCAGAATCGTCTTTGCATTAATTGTAGTCGTCACCTTATTTTTGTGGTAAAATGCACACGTCTATAATCATTTTTTGATTCAGGAGGGGTTTTATGTCATTTGACAATCGTTACAATAATAACTGGATGAATACAGCGGGTTCCAAAGGCCTTGTTGAACAAAAAGCGAGTAAAATTATTGCCGGTGTTTACGGCTGGATGTCTTTAGGCGTTTTAATCAGCGCACTCGTAGGCTTTTCTTTAGTTGGAAGCGGAGCCATGATGACTCTTCTTCAGGCAGGAACTGGGCTTGTCATGGGACTTTTTATAGTCCAATTAGGTCTTGTTTTTGGAATGAGTTTTGCTGCCAATAAAATGAGTTCTTCGACATTAAAAGGCTTATTTTTACTCTATTCTGCAATTACCGGAGTAACTTTCGGTATCATTTTATTAGTTTACACACTGGAAAGTGTTATTTCTATTTTCTTTGTTGCCGCATTTGCCTATGCAGCGCTTGCCGCATTTGGTGCTATTACAAAGAAGAACTTAGGTTTTATGGGAACATTTCTTATGATGGGCCTTGTGATGGTCATTGGTGTTGGCATTGTGAATCTTTTTGTCCACAGTGAGCTTTTATCAAAACTTTCGGGATGGATTGGAATTATCGTATTTTCCGGTTTAACAGCTTATGATTCCCAGCGCATTCGCGATAACTCTATTGAAATTTCTTACTCTGGCGATGTTGCCATGTCCCAAAGATTTATGATCTTAGGCGCATTAACGATGTACTTAAATTTCTTCAATTTATTTATTAGCCTTCTTCAAATTTTTGGTGGAAGAAGAGACTAATCCTCACTTTTTATGTTAAATATCCTGTCGTAGGATCTCTCTCTTGAATTATTTTTTCTATAATTGTAAAAAGGCGTAGATGTTATGTTTGGACTACTGGAAACTCTTTTTGGAACAAAAAATGATAGAGAACTCAGAAGAATTGAACCTTATTTAAAAACAATAAATTCACTGGAACCCTCTTTTTCAAAATTATCTGACGAAGAATTAAAAGAAAAAACAAATGAATTTCGCAATCGTTATCAAACTGGGGAATCCTTATATTCCTTGCTCCCAGAAGCGTTTGCGGCCGTTCGTGAAGCAGGAAAACGAGTTCTGAATAAAAGACATTTTGATGTTCAATTGATTGGTGGCTTTGTTCTTCACGAAGGCAAAATCGCAGAAATGAAAACAGGCGAAGGGAAAACCCTCACTGCGACAGCTCCTCTCTATTTAAATGCTTTGACGGGCAAAGGTGCACACCTTGTCACAGTCAATGAATTTTTAGCTTCTTCACAATCAGAAGAAATGGGGAAATTATTTTCATTTCTAGGCATGACAACTGGATGCGTCCTCTCAAAATCGAGCGACGAAGAACGCAAAGAAGCTTATAACTGTGATGTCACATATGGAACAAATAACGAATTTGGCTTCGATTATTTGCGTGACAACATGAAAGTTCGCCTGGAAGACTTTGTTCAACATGGACATAGCTTTGCTATTGTCGATGAAGTGGATTCTATCTTAATCGATGAAGCCCGGACCCCGTTGATTATTAGCGGCCCATCGGACATGACTTCGGATAAATATATTATCGCAAATAATGCTGTGCGCGGCCTCCGCAAAGAAATTGATT
This sequence comes from Silvanigrellaceae bacterium, assembly GCA_947475135.1. The sequence continues at coordinate 8,541 of CANJMU010000004.1, read as the reverse complement.
ATACTGTGGATGAAAAAGCACGTTCTTGCTCCCTGACAGAAGAGGGGATCACAAAAGTTGAAAAAAGACTCAACATCGAAAATTTATACAATCCAGAAAATCTTGATCTTGTGCAAGCCATGAATAACGCCTTAAGAGCCCATATCGTATTTAAAAAAGATGATCATTATATCGTTCAAAATGGACAGGTGATTATCGTTGATGAATTCACAGGGCGCCTGATGAACGGCCGGCGATTTTCCGATGGACTTCACCAAAGCCTTGAAGCCAAAGAAAATGTCAAAATCCAAGCGGAAAACCAAACATTAGCACAAGTGACCTTACAAAATTATTTTCGCATGTATTCGAAACTTTCAGGAATGACAGGAACGGCAGACACAGAAGCTGTGGAATTTCATAACATTTATAAATTAAATGTTATTGTTGTTCCTACAAATCAACCAATGGTGCGCACAGATCATGAAGATGTTTTGTATTTAAAACAAAGCACGAAGTTTAACGCCGTCGCAGACGAAATCGAGCTCGCCTATAAAAAAGAACAACCCGTTCTTGTTGGGACAGTCAGCATAGAAAAAAGCGAATTATTATCTGAGTTACTCAATAAAAGAAATGTTCCGCATCAGATTTTAAATGCGAAACACCATGAACAAGAGGCAAAAATCATCGCTCTTGCGGGACAAAAAAGTAAAGTCACAATTTCGACAAATATGGCAGGACGGGGAACAGATATTATTCTAGGAGAAGGCGTTGCCCAATTAGGAGGCCTTTATGTCATCGGAACCGAACGCCATGAAAGTCGCCGCATCGACAATCAATTACGCGGACGTTCTGGACGACAAGGTGACAAAGGGGAAAGCAAATTTTTCCTTTCCTGGGAGGACGATCTCATGCGTCGCTTCAACAACAAAGCCAATCAATTTGTGATGGAAAAAATTGTTGGAAATGAAGCCATCTTCGATAAACGCTTAACCAGCATGATTGGAAAAGTTCAAAAACGCGTCGAAGGATTTAACTACGATACCCGTAAACAATTGCTAGAATATGACAACGTCTTAAATCAACAACGAAAAACAATTTATGACGCACGAACAAGAATTTTAAAAAAGGAAGATGTCAAAGATTTATTGATGGAAGATTCCATGCAATTATTGTCAAGAAGCCTCGCAGATCAATTCATTCCTCCGACAGGAGTCCCTGGCGAAATGGTTTCTCTTCAATTTGAAAATTTGGAACGATTTTTATTTCAACATTTTTCCAAAGCAGTCGCTTTTACAAATGAAGAAAGATCGATTTCAGAATTAACCCGAGAAGAGTTTTATCAATTTATTTATAAAAAATTGCATGAAGAATATCTCATCAAAGAAGATCTCTTCGGTCAAGATCATACACGCGAAATAGAACGCTGGGTCATGTTACAAACACTAGATACAGGCTGGAAAGATCACTTATTAAATATCGATCATCTGAAAGAAGGAATTGGTCTCCGTGGCTACGCACAAAGGGATCCTTTGCAAGAATACAAACGAGAAGCCTTTGAAATGTTCAAACGCTTGATCACCTCTGTGAAACAAGACACTCTTTACACAATATTTAAAATCCAACCAAATTTGGCTGAAAAATTTGAAAAAGAAGTCAAAGAAAATACACAAAAGAAATCCGCTCAGGAATTGAAAAAAGGGAAGGCAATCCACCCTGAAGCCTCGCCTTCACTCTAAAGCGTGTCACCAGTACACGAAGATAAGTCCCATCGATAAACAAAGAAAAATGGGGTTAGGAAAGAGGTTTCCTCTCAAAACAAAAAAACTCTTGCCACAACTTTCCAGAAATTATTTTCATCTCTTCATTTTCAGAATTTAAATTATTTTCCATCAGTAAAAATAATTTTTCACGCAATAAATTTATCAACGAACTATCGGGGCTCAAAAGCACTGAGCCCTCTTCTACCAATTCAACAAATTCATTTTCACGAAAAAACTCTCGGGAATCTAATAACTCTTCCAAATTATAAAGATGAAAAGAACTGACTTCTTGCTGAGAATTTTTTATAAAGTAACAATAAGTACACAATAAAAGAAAGTAAATATGATGAAATTTAGAGTACATCCAAGATAACCCTTTTAAAAAATAGGAAGGGTCAAATAAAAAATCCCAATGAAAATGAGAATGCTTGGTTAAGATTTCTAACAATTGAAAATCCATGACATGCAGTTGATTTGTTCTATTCTTTGCAATGAAATTCAATGCATCTAAAACGATTCGTGATGAAAAATCATTTTGATTTCTTTTCACTCGTAATTCAAAATAAGAAATAAATAACGGAATCAACAGAGAATTTATTGCCATCCGATTCATAGAATAGGGCAGAAATAATTTTTGCAGAAGCCCCAAAATGACCCTCTGCAAAACTTCATACTCTTCCTGAAAATCCAAAGACTCTTTCGAAAGATTGATTTCAATTTGATGCATTTTCAGCAAAGATTCTAAAATCCAAAACGTCAGCTCATCTCTTTTTTGGGATGACTTTTCCATCAATGCCAAAAATTCTTCCTGAGGCATTTTTTCAAGATCTAAATTTTTAAAAGAAGACGCAAACAAAGAATTTGCAACTTCCCATTCTTCTGCAAATAAAAAAACTTCTTGGATGAGACTTCTTAGGTGAAATAATTTTTCTTTTTCTGTTCTACTTTCAGAATAATTTTCACACAATAAATTCAACTGAAAAAATTTAAAATGAGGATATCTTTGAGGGATGTGAGTGCGAGATTTTTTTTCATTTGTTCCATAAAGAAAAAATCCTTGTTCATTCAATTCCACAATATAATTGTCAAACTGTATTGTATCCCCTGATAAACAAAAAAAAGTGACCAGATGATAAAAATTAAAATCTCTATTTTTATCGAAAAACCAGACATAAATAAATGAGTTGAATAATGACTCGATTAATTCAATGTGATCCACTACAAAATTAGGCTGAAACAACAAAAATGCATGACGAAGACCTGATATAAAATCAATCCTTTCTAAGTCTACAAACTGAATGTTCTTAGAATTTTCAGAGGACAATAAAAATTCATAAAAACGATGGTTTGAGTTAAGTAAACAAAAAGTTTTTTCGATTTCATCCCAGACCCGATCGATTTCAAATTTAATTTCTTTTGAGATCATAAATTTTTCTCTTCTATGAGATCTTTCATTTTATTTTCGGAATCATCTAGCAATTGATCGACATCTTTTCCTTGATGTGATTGATTTAATAAATTTAAATAATGGTCTAATTCTATTTGAAGCATTTCTTTTTTTGGATTTTCTTGTAAACTCCACTCTTTTAATATTTTTTTTATTTTCATCACTGTAGAATTCATAATAACAAAAGAATTATCATCTTTATTATTTTTATCTTCTTCTGCAGTGTTGACTTGTTTATTTTGTTGTTTGTTCAAGTGAAGTGGTTTTATTTTTTTATTTGAAAATGCCGCAAACGATGCAATTTCAGAATTTTCAAATAAATCATATGAATTTAATTCAGACGCAGAATGCGAATTTTCCCAGCCAACAACCGTGCTTGTTCGACTATCAAAAATAGCGCGGGCTTCGTTTTTTGTATTCAGTTGTTTCGCATAAACATGCACCATTCCATTGATATCGTAAGTTAATTGAATTTCACATTGTGTTCCTTTTGGACAAGGTTGAACAGTTTCAAAAAAAAACGAACCAATCAATTTATTTTCACGGACAGTAAAACCTTCTCCTTGCACAACAACAACCTGAACCCCAAATTGGTCATCGTGAATTGTTGTAAAAAATTCGCTTTTTTTAGAAGGCAAGGGACTATTTTTAGGTAAAATGTGTTGAACAGAAAGCTCTTGCAGAACTTGATTTCTGAAATCTCCCAATCTATTTCCCAACAATCTTGCCATCTGAGCATCTGAAATAGGATAGGGAATATTCATTTTTTGAGCGACTTTTTTATGTATTTCCTGTATTTCTTCTTCACTTCCTACAACCCCAATACCCAAAGAATGACTACACACATCAATAAGAATTGTATCAAAATGAATTCCCAATAAAATTGCAGCTTGTAAACTCGCACCTAAACTCACAGATAAATCGGGCTCTAAGCTCCCATCAACTTCACATGGAAAATAAGTCTCTAAGCTTTCACGAATTAATTTTAAACGCGTACTCCCTCCAACCAATAAAATTTTTGAAATTTTTTTTGGGGAAATATGAGCCTGTTTCATTGCATTTTCTGTCAGAAAAATCGTTTTTTGAATAATATCAAGACACAGTTCCTGAAAAACATCTCGGTGTAATTCATAATGAATAGAATTATGATTTCCATCTAAGTTTTCATCTTGAATAAGGTAACAACCCTGTTCCTGAAGTATTTTTTTTGCTGTTTCCGCATGAATCAATAATTTTCTATAAAGTTTAGAATTTTTATCTAGTTTTTTTAAAATCTGTTTTGGTTCCACAAAGGAACAGAGAAAATCAGCTATTGCTTCATCAATATTATCGCCCCCCAAATCACGATTTCCTAAAGTGCTCAATACTTGAAAAGTTTTATTGTTTCTTTCCAAGATCGTGACATCAAATGTTCCGCCACCAAAATCAAAAACAGATAAATAATCTTTTTGAATATTTTGATAATTGGACAAAAAACTATATGCAAGTGCCGCGGAAGTTGGTTCGTTAATAATTCTTAAAACATGAAGTCCCGCCTTTTGAGCTGCTTGTAATGTGGCGCTACGAGCGGCATCGTGAAAATGGGCAGGCACTGTAACAACAACATAAATTTCCCCAGATTTTTTTTTAGCTTCTAATATCACTTCATGAGAAACTAAATATTGAATAATTTCATAGGCAACATCTTCAGCTGAAAATTGACAACCATTGGAAAAAAAGTATGCGTCACTTTTTCCCATATATTTTTTTGTGCTTTTTATAACTTCCTGTGGACAAGTATCTAAATATTTTTTTGCTTTTTCACCTACATAAATTTCATCATTATTTTTATCATAATAAAGTAACGACGGAACAAGATAGGAATTTTCATACGATAATATTTCTGGTTTTTTTTGATAAGGTTTAAAATAAGAAACAACCGAATGCGTTGTCCCTAAATCAATCCCAATTGCAATTTTATTTTCTTCTTCGATTAAAATATTATTATGATTTGTATCGATGAATTCTTTATTTTTTTTAGATTTAAACTCTATAATTTTCATGAAGATCCTTAAAATAATACACAACCCCTCATTTCAAAAAAATTAAGGTTTGATAGGTCATTATTACTATGGCATATTTACTTTGCCAAGTTTTGATTTTTTTATTGACGGGAAAATTTATGATTAAAAAAAGAATAATAAGCGGAATTATGTTTGGATTTATTGTTATCTATTTGTTATCGTTTTCCCCTGAACAATATCACCATTTATTTTTTTCAATTTTTGCAGCAGTTATTATTACACTTGCTGGCACAGAATATCTGTCTTTAATATGGAATTTAGGTGACAAAGAAATATCCGAAAAAGAAAAATCCGAAAAAGAAAAATCCTACCCCATAATAAAATTACCTCATATTTTAATGGGCATGACCTACGGAATCCCCATATTTTTATTCTATTTATTTTTAAGCAACGATATCTGTCATTTTCAAAAAACTATTTTAATTTTATTATTATGGATTTTTTCTTCAATTTTATTCACCGCTATTTTTTTGTATAAGTTTTCTAAAAATTTAAATGCAGGAACTTTAAGATTCTTTTTGTATATCGCAGGTTTTTTCTATTTATCGATTCCAACAATTTGTCTTGTCCATTTAACTTATTTACAATTTCCAAATGTTTTTCGAAATTCCCTGGTTTATTTCTCACTTTTAACAATCATTGCAAGCGATGTTGGTGCCTTTTTTATAGGAACTCGATTTGGAAAACATAAATTGATCCCATCGGTTTCCCCAAAAAAAAGCATCGAGGGCGCACTCGGAGGATTGGCATCTAGCTCCCTCGTAGCAGTTCTCTTTAGTGTTTTTTTTCATTTTCCAATCAACTCCTTCTACCTTATTTTTGTCGGATTTATGACAGCCTTCACGGGACAAATCGGAGATCTTGTGGAAAGCGCAATCAAACGAGTCAGCGGTTACAAAGACAGCGGAATTTTAATTCCTGGACACGGTGGATTTTTAGATAGAATTGACTCGCTCATTATGGGAATTCCTGTCACATATTTATTATTTTTTATTTATGTTTATTTTTTATAAATTCATTTTTTAAGAACGGTTATTATGAGCAGCCTGAAAGAACAATTATTAAAATCTGGACTTATCAATAAAAAGCAGTCCCAACAAACACATGCTTCACAAAAAAAAACCGAACATGATGCTAAAAAAAACAAAGACCTGGCAACTCAGTTAGCAGAAGAAAAACAAAAAGAATTTAAATCTATTGAAGCAGAAAAAGAAAAACGACGATTCTTAGATTTAGAACTCAATAAAAAACGGGATCAAATGATCCTAGAACGAGAAAATTTTTATCGTTGCCAACAACTCATTCACAGCCAAGCTTTACAGCCCGCGTCTAGCCCATTTTATTATTTTTTTCGCGAAGGACATTTTGTACGAAAAATTCCAATTCTTCCCTGGCAGAACGAATGGATTGTTCGTGGAAAATTCTCCATTGCTCGAATTCATCCTGATGTCGACGAATTTTTTTTAATTCCACGATACGCAGCGACTAAAGTCCAAGACTTTTGCCCACAGATGGTACTTGTTTTCTATTCAGAAATTTCTGATAATACCGAAATTCAGCAACATATTTTAGAGGAGCCACAATGACAGATATCAATCAAGACGAAATCAAGAACCACAAAGATCACAGCAACACAAAATCTTTATTTCTAAGAAATTTAGGATTATTTTTTGGTGGAGTGGGGCTAGGAGCAGTCATAACTGCTGGAATTTTTCTGACACTCAATAAATCAACTTCAAATCATTCCTTTAATCCTGCTGATCTTGCTGCAAAACCTTTGTTTAAAATCGATGGTACCTTATACACATCTGCAAATCTTCCCGGTGATTCTGCTGTAGAATATTACACCATTAAAAATAATTCCTATAAAGAATTAGAAAATTTTTCAAAAATAACTGCACTTAGAATTGCATTAACAAAAGAACAATCCAAAAAAATGGAAGACAATAAACTTCCGAAAATCAATGAATTGATCTCCTATAGTAAAGTAACAGAAGAAGAAGCGCGACAATTTTTTAACATGGCAAAAGGTCAAGGACGCGTTCCTGCAGGAACTTCTTTTGATCAAATTAAAAATGATTTGATTGAGCAGATGTCACAAAAAAATTTAATTGCAGCAATTCAACAAAAAATTTCTGAATTTGATAAAAAAAATCGCATTCAATTTTTAAAGACAGCTCCAACGGCACCTACTGTGAACTTAAATATTTCCTCATTTCCAGCAACGGGTAATTTAAATGCTGCAAATACTTTAGTGGAAGTTGCGGATTATATGTGTCCACATTGCCGTGAAAGCGAAGAATCTATTCAAAGAATTCAAAATAAATTTGGAAAAGAAATGAAATTTGTTCATGTAAGCTATCCTTTAGCGCCAGAAGGCCTCAGTGGAGCTTTAGCGCGCGGCGCCTTTTGTACACAAAAACAAGGTAACAATTTTTTTTGGAAATATCGTGAAAAAGCATTTCATGTTGCCTGGGAGAAAAATACACCACCATCAGGAACCGAACCTGGTCGTTACTTTAATTCTGTGGCCATAGATCTTGCAAAAGATACTGGTGTCAATATTTCAAAATTTAATGATTGCATCGCTTCAAAAGATGCTTTGAATTATATAACAAATGTTCGAAATCAATTTAATGACTCGGTAGGTTTTCATGGTACACCTGCATTTTATTTAAATAATAAAATACTTGATATTGCACCTGCACAACTGGAAGGGACTTTGGAGGGGGCGTTGGGATCTAAGGGAAGCTTGAATTAGTCGGCTCAGAAAAATTAATAAAATTTTCCTGTATCCAAGGGTTAATTCATAATAATTTTTGAATTTGTTGTACTCTTCATTGCGTAAAGTAACAAGGCGGGGCAAACGCATCTAAATACCACCTACAATTAATAGCAATTACATTGGTGAATATACCTGCAACATTTTTATCCAGTTTGCAAAGGATTTTCTGAATTCTACAGAGTTAAGACGATGTATCAGTCTTTCCGTCGTATTGTGTAAAGGAATTCCATTCGGCAATTGCAAATATTTTTTTAACCATGTTTTATAAGCCTTTGCGAAAATTTCGATCTCATCAAAACTATTTGACCCTGCGACTGTTGCACAAATTACAATAAAAATAATATCGATCAATTTATGGAGTTTTTTTCTTTCAATACGTAGATCTTTAACAAGAGTTTCCCAAAAAATTTAAAAGATAAAAAAAGATATTATTTTAAGTTAACGGTAAGTTTGCAAGAAATAAGTCTCCGCACTTGAAAAATAAAGGAAAATTTGAAAAGGTAACAG
>CANJMU010000003.1 GCA_947475135.1 Silvanigrellaceae bacterium | reverse complement strand
TACCCTGGCAAATATGGTGGATAAATTTGAGTATTTAAAATATGGAATATCTGTTATATTAGTTTTTGTTGGGATTAAAATGGTTTGGTTAAATCATGTATTTAATGGAAAATTTCCTATTTCAATTTCTTTAGCGTTTATTTTCGTTGTTCTGTTTTTATGCATATTAATGTCATTTATTAAAAACAGAAAAAATAATTCTCATAGCTCATAAAAGTCAGAAATATATCTGAAATAAATTATTGAGTGTATTTTTTGGGTTTTATAACTTCATTTATTGTAGGTCTTGTCGTTGTCAAATTTTTATTGAATGATATAAAAACACATTCTTTTGCAGTGTTTGCTTATTATCGTATTTTTCTTGGTATTGGACTTTTATTGCTTAGTTATTTCAATGTTATATAAGGCTCAGGGGGCTTATACCAATCCTCAAAATCAACTCAGTCCAATTGTCTTTGGGATCTGACAGTCAGCGAAACGACGGAATAAATAAACTCAAGAACTTGTCGGCTTTTTATAAGAAATTGTAAAAACTGCAATCAACACAAATAAAATGCCAATACTCGCAAGCATGGTTGGCTTATCATGAAATAAAAAATAACCCCAAAACAGTGAAGAAAGAGCAACAATACATCCCACTAAACTATAATAAATAGGACCCGCAACTCGCAGCAATTCAAAAAACAAGACATAACCCAAACTAGATAAAATGATTTCTAAAATAATAAATAAATTTGGTAAAAAATGAATATTTGAAATGCTAACAAAATGATTTGTAAAAAAAGTTAACGGAACAGTAAATAAACAAGAAGCAATTAACATTCCCGAAGCTAAATGAAGTGAACTTTTATTTTTTGGACGAAATTTTACCGTATAAACAGTCGTGCACGCCAAAAGAAAAGGAATAGATAAGGCCACAAAAAGCCAATGCATGTTCAAAACGGAAAATGACTTCGGATAAAAAATAAAAAACATTCCAAAAATTGCGGCGAGGACACTGAGTAATCTTTTATAAGAAAATTCTTCTACAAAAAATAAAATACTTAAAACATAAGTAAACAAAGGGGAGGTATTGACAATTAACCCCAAAATACCAGAAGGCAAATGAGGTGCAGAAAAATACTGTAAAAGATTTGGTAAAAAAATCCCTAAAAAACCTGCTGCAAAACAAAAAATAAAATAATTTTTAGAGCCAGAAGTTAAGGAAACAGGGGAACGCGAAAAATGGAATAATTTTTTTTCTTTTAAGAATAAAATGAAAAAAACTAAAATAGCAGGACCTACGTTCTGCCAAAATGCGTAAGAAATGGGGTTGATGCCAGAAAGGACTGTAAATTTCGCAATACTAAAGCTTGTCCCCCAACATAATCCCAAACTGATTAATAAAAAAAAGGAATAAAATTTCATAATTCAAAAACATCCCGAATATCAAAGCCGGTTAAGTGAATGTCACTGACAAATAAAAACAGACGCACACCGTGCTTTTTTGCCTTTAAATAAAGTTCGTTGTACTGACTATCAATTTCCTTTGCAATACGAAAGTGATCTGCAATATCCTTTGCTGCCAGCTTTGTGCTGCGCATCACAACAAAAAAAAGTGCGCTATTAAAACCCAGATCTTTCGCATGCATCAGCTCTATTAAATGCTTTTGACCACGTTCTGTGACCGCGTCAGGGAATGCTAAACTTCCATCTTCTAATTTTAAGGACACACTTTTGACTTCAATCCAATATTTTTTTTCTTTATTTTTTTCTTGCAACAAACAGAAATCAAAACGCGTGTGTTTGTTAAAGGGCACTTCCCGATGAACAGATGTCCACTTTGAAAAAAAACTTAAATCTGCCGTGGTTTTTGGAAATTGATTTTTAAGGTAACAAATCAGAAATTTTTCTACCAATTGGTTGGCACGCTGTGTATTTAAACAAGCATAGCCATCCTGCAATTTCATAAGCTCTAGGGTGTGTCTTAATTTTCGTGTTTCGTTACGAGAATCTAAAGTAAACACAGGAACACGCTCTTCCAAACAACTTTTCATGCTTCCGCTGTTTGGACAATGAACCGCTTCGATTTCATTATTTTCAAGCAACACATCGACAAAAAATCTTTTGTAACGCTTTAAAAAAATTCCAGGTCGCAGTTTTTCCTCGAATTTTAATAATGGTTTAGGTAACATCAATTGGTATCTCTATTCTAACGGGGTTCAATAGACTTGCGCTGACTTATCAACATAGTCTATTTTAAGAAGATTTTAAAATTTTTTGAAAATGAAATTTCAATGGAGGAATCATGATTTCAAGCTACTTTGTTGTCGCTTTGGGTGGGGCTCTTGGATCGGTGGCGCGTTTTGCTGTCAGTCGCTTATTGCCTACAACAATTTTTGGAATTCCATTCCCTATTTTATTGATTAACATTTTTGGTTGTTTCGTTATTGGTACTTTAAGCGAAATCATGGCTTTGCGCTGGTCACCTTCTCCAAATATTCGATTTTTTCTTATCACAGGAATTCTTGGAGGATTTACAACGTTTTCTTCCTTTTCCCTGGAAGCAGGTTTGCTTTTTCAAAAACAGGCTTATTTTTCAGCCTTTGTTTATATCTCATCCAGCGTTATTTTAAGTCTTCTTTTCTTTTTTGCGGGCATAAAAATTGTAAAATTGTTTTTCTAAAACTTTTCAGAATAATGCCGAAAGGAAGCTCAAGGAGGTTCTATTGATGAGCCATTTAAGAGTCCCGCAACCACTGCCTACTTGTACAATTTGCAAAAGAGCCATAAATCCTTCCCGTAAAAACAATGGTCCGTGTGTGATATGCAAACACTGTTTTTGCAGGGACTGTTCTGCTAGACTTACTTCAGGACAACTCAAATGTCGTAGTTGTTTTGAACCTGGAGACCAACTCGCAGGTGTGCCCGATGTTTTGGCCTTCTCAGCGCCAGAGCCGCCCCCCCCTACCAGACCGCGTTTATGGCGATCCGGAATTCGATCTTTTAGCAGGATGCAGGAATTTAGCGGGAATGAAGTATATGCCACGCCAGGCTATACCCCCTGGACAGATTTTTAATGGCCAAAGAAATCCTACCTTCGTAGAAATCCCTGATTACTATAAACCACCACCACGTGAGGAGGAATGAGTTCTCTAAAATTCTCCTCAAATTCCTCCCCAAGTAAAAAAATGATATAACCCACCCAAGATTTTTAATTTTTGTTTCATTTTATTTGCAACAAAAAATTTTTTCTAAAAAATAACTTAGAAAAAAAGGCACTCATTTGGGAAGTTATTATGAAATGTTTGATCACAAACCGCGGCGAAATTGCGCGAAGAATTTTAAAAAGCGCGAAGAATAAAGGGTGGACTGTTGGCGTCCTTTCCACAGAAGAAGACAGCGATTCTTTGGTCTGCCAAGAAGCCGATTTTATTTTAAAGGTTTCGAGTTACCTGAACAGCAAAGAAATTATAGAAATTTCAAAAAAAAATAATATTGAAATCATACATCCTGGCTACGGATTTTTATCTGAAAATGCAGAATTTGCAGAATTGATTCAAAAAAATAATATTCTTTTTGCAGGGCCCACCAGTGAAAATATGAAACTGATGGGAAGTAAAGAAAGTGCAAAAAAAATTGCCCTGGAATGCGGAGTTCCAACATTAGAAGCTCTGTATTCCCACGAACTAAAAAAAATTCCACAAAATGAATGGAAAAACCATCTAGAAAAAAAAGGAATTTTTGCACCTTATCTGATTAAAGCGAGCGGTGGTGGTGGTGGTCGCGGCATGCGTGTTGTTGAAAATGCAGAAGACCTGCCTACGCAATTAGAACGCGCTTGCTCTGAAGCACTCAATGCATTTCGTGACGGAACGGTTTTTATTGAGCGTTATCTTCAGAAAACAAGGCACATTGAAACTCAAATTTTTGGTGATGGAAAAGGCGGAGGCGTTTTTTTAGGTGAGCGTGAGTGTTCTTTGCAAAGGCGCCATCAAAAAGTTATTGAAGAGGCCCCAAGCCCTATCATGACAGAAAAACTTCGGGAAGAAATGGCCCGTGTTTCCTTAAAATTGGTGGCCCACACAAAATATCGAAGTGCGGGAACATTAGAATTTTTAATGGACAAGGAAGGACGTTTTTATTTTTTAGAAATGAATACGCGCCTGCAGGTTGAACATCCTGTGACAGAAATGGTTTACGAAATTGATTTAGTGGACGCCATGCTGACACTTGCGACAGATCAATGGCCACAGCAATTTTCTAATCCTAACGAATTTAAAATACCAGTACCGAAACGGCATGCGATAGAAACCCGCATCCTAGCAGAAGACCCTGCGAATAACTTTTTACCAACACCAGGCGATATTTATTATTACAAAGAGCCCCATGCAGATGTTCTGACAAGAATTGACACATCTATCCAAGAAAATTCTCGGATTAATCCGAATTATGATTCCATGATTTCAAAACTCATTTGTTCAGGAAAGACACGCCAAGAAGCATTATCTCATTTAAAAAATTCTTTGTTACGTTATCAAATTTATGGAATCACAACCAACATCCCGTTTCTAAAATCAATGACATCTCACCATGATTTTTCTTCTGCGAATTTTTATACTTCCTGGATCGATGAAAACTTAAAAGAATTAAATTTCAAAACAGAACTTTCAAAAGAGTTGCTTGATTTTATTCAAAGTGAAAATTTTGCAAACCAATTTCATTATTTTTTAAATTGCAGCGCACAACAAAATAAATCTTCAAAATTATTTTCCGATATCACAAAAAAAAATGATTCCTGTTTTTTTTGGTTTGAAAAAAAACATTCTTCTTTTTTTCAGTGTTACTTTAGCAAACCATCCACAAACGAAAAAAAACGGATGGATTTCAAAAATCTTCCCGAAAATTTTGAATTTTTTTACCATCGAGGCAAGACCCCGCAAACATTTGAAATCACCTTTCATCAAATGAAATTTGTATTGAATTATCCTTTTGCAAAAATTTTTGATAAAGATTTAGAATCCAGCGCCAACGAAGAAATCCGTTCACCAATGGCCGGAAAAGTTTTGGAATGCCTTATTCAAAAAGGTGACAGCATTGTTAAAAATCAAGTTTTATTCATTCTAGAATCCATGAAAATGCAACTGGAAGTCAAAGCATCCAAAGCAGGAGTTGTGAAAGAAGTTTTTGTAGAAAAAAATCAAATTCTTCAAGGATCTGTTCCTATGGCTTTTATTCAATAAGATTTTATTTACTCAGGTAACAAAAAAGGAAAGTATCAAAATGTCAAATTATCATAGTTCTGCACAAGAAATTCGTGAAGTGATTCAGACGGTACGAGCTTTTGCAAGCAAAGAATTGGCCCCCTATGCCGAAGAATTGGATCGGGAAGAAAGACTGGCCCCCCGCATTTTTAAAAAATTTGCTGAGCTTGGAATTTTAGGGTTGACCTGCGATGAACAATATGGCGGAGCAAGCCTTGGTGCCCTTGCCGTTGTCGCCGTCATGGAAGAACTTAGTTATGCTTGCCCCGGGTCTTGTCTTAGTTACCTGGCCCACTCCATTCTGTTTGTTCACAACTTATTTATGAATGGGTCCGAAGAACAAAAATTAAAATTCTTGCCACCGGCAATTTCAGGAGAATCTGTCTGTGGTATGGCAATGACCGAACCTTCCGTCGGTTCGGACGCCTTAGGAATGACAACCAAAGCAGTCAAAAAAGGGGATTATTATGTCCTGAATGGAACGAAAATGTTTATTACTAATGGCCCGATTGGTGAAACATTTTTAGTTTACGCGCGGACCGGGGAAGAGCGCGGCCAAATTTCAACCTTTATTGTCGAACGTTCTTTTCATGGATTTTCTGTGGGAAAAAAATTGTCCAAAATGGGCATGCGCGCAAGCCCGACAGGGGAACTCATTTTTCAAGATTGTTTGGTCCCCTTAGAAAACTTAGTTGGCGAAGAAGGCCAAAGCGTCAAACACATGATGAAAAACTTAGACATTGAACGCCTTGCCTTGGGCGCAATGTCTTTAGGAATCGCTAGGGCTTGCTTAGATCAGTCCTTGAAATATGCCCAAGAGCGCATTCAGTTTGGCCAAAGCATTATTCATTTTCAGGCCGTGAGCGAAAAAATTGCAAATATGTACATTCAATATCGAGCCGCACGCGCCTTAATCTACGAGGCCGCACAGGTTTTAGAAGAGGGTCGTCGTGCCAATCAAGAAGCCGCTGCAGCCAAAGTCTTTGCTTCAGAAATGGCCACAAAAGTTGCGCTAGACGCCATTCAGGTGTTAGGTGGATATGGCTATATTCGTGAGTTTAGCGTGGAACGTTTTATGCGTGATGCCAAGCTTTTGGAAATTGGTGGTGGCACAAGCGAAATCCTACGGGGAATCATCGTCAAAGAGTTTTTAAGAAAAAGTGGCAAATAATTCCTTATCGTTTTTATGATGTTGATAACTACTCTCAACCCGCCTAAAATTTCTAGAGTGAAATTTATATTCAAAACCAGACACTCTTTTTAGAAGAGGTTTCCTGTGCAAGATAGTAGTTCAAAACTTATTATCAAAGAGCTCCCTCCCACAGGCCAAAGATTGCCATTGTTTATCGTTGGAGATGTTCATGGCTGTTCCAAAGAACTTCACGAATTAATTTTAATCGCAAAAAAACAAATCAGTCAATTTCAACTTGTTCTTGTCGGTGACCTTTTCACAAAAGGTCCAGACCCAGTTGGTGTTTACGAACAAATCATCGATCACAATGCCATTTGCATCAAAGGAAATCATGATTGGGCTTTGTGGTCCATTATTTTACAATCTCAGAAAAAACCAATGGAATCTTTTGCAATCCACAGCCAACAAACATTGAATTTAATTCGTTATCATAAAAAGGCAATTTTTCGATTGTTGGCTCAAATGCCGCATGCGGTTATCACAAAAATCACTCCTCAAAATAAAAACAACAAAGAAAAAGAGTATCCTTTAGTGATTGTTCATGCAGGAATTGATCCAACTCGAGGACTGCTTGGAACAACGGAACGCATGTTGTTAACTGCCCGTTACGTTAAGTTTGAAGAAAAGGACAATGAAAAAAGATTAGTTGTCGTCCCCTCCCATTCTAGAACCGAATTTCAAAAGCCGCACCACACAAGCAGCACTCCGGATCGGATGAGATGGCATGAATTGCATACAGGACCTGAATTGATTGTTTTTGGCCACGACGCAAAGCAAGGATTGTTCCGAAAAACACTTCCCGATGGTCGTCCCATTTGCGTTGGTATTGATACTGGGTGTACATATGGAAACAGTTTAACAGGATATTTTCCTGAAATTGATCTTGCCGTTCAAGTTCGTGCAAAAAGAAAATACTTTGATATGAAAAAAAATCTTATTCTTATAAAAAATATTTTCGAGAAAGATGAAATTTTTGGGGATGATAAAAAATGACCGAAGCCCAAAACACCCCCCTATCAAAATTAAAAAATCCTTTCGAAGGAGTTGAACTTTTTTTAGATTTATTATTAAAGTTATCTTTTAAAAATCAAACGACAATTCTTCGATTTTATTCTAAAGGCGGCTGGCACCAAATATCGGGAAAATGTTTTGTGTCCCATTTAGGAAAAAGTTGTGAATATTGGAATGAATTAAAAAAAGAATTGTCTTTAAAAAATAAAAATAAAAGTAATTTATTATTTTTTGCACAAAATACTTATCATTCCTATGTTGCTCTCTTTGGCGCTTTGCTCTCTGGATTGAATGTCATGTGCGCTCCACATCAAATGTCCCAAAAAGATCTCCTCTGGTGCAAAGAATATTTCAATTGCGTTGGCATTGCTGTAGAACTCGATGACAATAGTTCCATGTACAAAGAATTGGGACTTCCTGTTTACAACATTTCAGCCCCCCAATGGACAACAGAATCCTCATTTCCTGAGCCAAATATTCTCACTCAATTTCGCAATTTTCGATCTCAAGAAGAGATTTCTCAAAAAATAAATTGTGGAAAATTTGAATTTATTTCCTTCGGACATGACGGATTTTACGTGCCACAATACTTACCTTTAGATGCATTTATTGTTGTTGCAAATAATTTTCTGATTCATTCTGAAATTCCTAAAAGTTTTATTTTAAAAAGTATGGAATTGATGAAACCAACCCATCCTTTTGCATTCCTCAGTTTTTTTTGCGCACTCATTAAAAATGGAATTGTTGGTTTTCCTGATTTACAAACAGATTACGAAACAAATCTTCGGATTTTAAAACCAACTTATATTTTTGCATCCCCGCAAGAACTCAATACCGTTTGTCATTTTGTCAGTGACACCATCAAAAAATCCTCCTCAAAAACAAAGATGAAACTTGCTCATCATATCGAAAAACTTCAAAGCGTCCTGTTTACTTCAAAAGCAATGAAACTACCGGAAGAGATTTTTGATGTCCTTAAAAAAACCGTGCGTAAGTCTTCGCGTTACCTTACGGGTGACGAATCTATTAAAAATGCTGTGGAAGATTTACGTTTTATCGTGCACGGCCTGGCGCCTGCTAGCGAAATTCATGTGAAGCAACTTGAACAACTTGGCATTCCTGTCATTGAAACTTTTGGCACAACACATAGTGCAGGTATGTTATCGAGCAACTCTTATTCGGCCCCTCATTTTCATTCCATTGGTTCTGCCCTTCCCCATGTCAACTTTCGTTTAGGTGAGCATTCTATTTTAGAATATCGCATTTCAAATCGTAATTTTGATGAATTTGAATTGTGGCATGCAACAGGAGATGTGGTACAGATGACTCCACTTGGATTTATGATCACAGGCCGAAAAAAACATTTGTTTGTCACCACGGGCGGTGCCGTTGTTTCCCCCGTGCGGCTTGAACAACTCTTAAAAAATGAAGAATTAATTTCAGACGCTTGCGTCCTTGGAGATAAGTTACCTTATTTGTCCGCACTGATTGTTTTGTCATCCGAAATCAATTCGGAATTTAAAACCAATCCATCGGAAGTTAAAAATAAAATACAGGCATTAATTAGTAAAATTAATGAAAATCTACCTCGCAATGTAACCTTAAAAAAATTCACTATTTTAGAAAAGCCATTCAGTGAATTTGATGGGGAAAAATTATCTAATGGTGAAATCAACCGGCTTAAAATTTATGAAAATAGAACTCACGAAATTAAAGAAATTTATGGAAATCATTAATACACGAAGCTTCTTGAAAGGAAATATTCATGACAATCAAAGAAAAACTTTTTAAATTTTTTACATTCGGATTCGCTGCCATAGGAATTTTCACAACACTTCTTGTTGGTGGCTTTATCTTTCTTGTTTTTTCCTTAGTTTCCGGATTTCACAACAATCCAAAAAATATTTTTTCTGGTTCACAAAATAATCCCCGATTCGAATATTCGACCTATGAAGGAACAGGAAAATATTTTGCAGGAATTAAATTGAACTCAGAAATTAATGACAAAGTTGCCGAAGAAATTATTGATAAATTTGAAACTGCTTTATCCGACAAAAAATCCGCAGGAATTTTATTTGAAATTGATAGCCCAGGTGGTGCCGTTGTCCCAAGCCAAGAAATTTATGATGAAGTCACAAAAGTCCGCGCCAAAAAACCCGTTGTTGCTTACATTCGATCTTTAGATGCCAGTGGCGCATTCTACTCCAGTATTAATTCTACAAAAATTGTTGCTAATCGTGGCAGCCTTATTGGTAGCATTGGTGTTATTATGCAAGGAATGGAAGCCAATAAATTAATAGAATTTCTTAAATTAAATCCTGTTACCTTAAAAACTGGCGCTTTAAAAGATGCCGGTTCACCCATGCGCCCCATGAACGAAAATGACAAAAAATATTTACAAGAATTGATTGAAGAAACCCGCAAAGAATTTGTCAATGATGTCAAAAAAGCCAGAAAAATTGATGAAACTACATTAAAATTCATGTCCGATGGACGAGTCATTCTTGCGCCAAAAGCGTTAGAATTAAAATTGATAGACTCTATTGGAACACGGGAAGTCGCACTCGATGAATTGCGGACACTTTCTAAAACAACAGCCGATACAAATGTTTTTTATTTTGATGAAACAAAGCCCTTTGGTGAATTTTTTTCACAAAAAATCATGAAAGGAATGAGCGATGGAATCTCGCAAGGTGTGAAAGAAACCCTGAATTTTAAAAATTTCTATTGACAGTTCTACCGCTTTTCATATATTCATTTCAGGACCTTATGCGGGAATAGCTCAGTTGGCTAGAGCATCGCCTTGCCATGGCGAGGGTCGAGGGTTCGAGTCCCTTTTCCCGCTCCAATTTTATCATTTCCAATTTTCATTTTAAATCATTCATTCAATTCAATAAGTTCACTTGTGTTTTTATTTTTAATGAAAGATAATTCTTTTGATTTTTATTGAATTCAAAAAATTAAATTCATGATTGGGGTCACTTTTTATGAATCAAACTCAAAAGTTATTTTTTCTTTCCTGTTTTTCTCTTCCTTTTTATTCTGCTTTTTCCATTGAAAATTATTCCGAAAAAATATTTCCCCAAGATTTTAAATGTGCAATCAACACCGAAACTCCGCCAGAAAGTTTCAAAACTAAAATTTTAGACGGCTTAGAAGAAATCACACCTGACGAAAAATCAAAATTAGAAAGCAGAATTCAAGAACAAAAAAAAATAAATAAAATTCCTGGTTTTTTTTCCTGGTACAAACCAAATTATATGTTGCCGCTTTACTACACGTCATCCCCATATAACGAAGCCTATAATAATGATGCTCAAGACGTTCACACGCCAAATAACCAAAAGGTCATTAGCCTAGAAAGCAAAGGGCAGGTGAGTGTCACTGTTCCTGTCTATAAAAGTTTATTTGGGAATGAAGATATGTCCCTAGACGTCGCTTTCACCGAAATGGTGTATTGGCAAACTCTTGTGGAATCCCAATATTTCCGTGAAACAGATGCAGAAGCGACAATGTTTTTTAAATATCATTTTTATAGAAATTGGTTGTGGGAGTTGGCGGTTGATCACCAATCCAACGGAAAAGGCGAACCCTTGGAAAGAAGTTGGAACCGGGTCATTTCAACGGTTCAGTTTTCCAGCGAACATTTTTTTGTCCAAGGAGACTTTTGGTTTCTGATTTTTAAAGCGGAATCTGCAAATTTACACAACCCCGATATCACGGATTATCTCGGTCATGAAAATATTGTTGTTGCCTATAAAATGAAAGACCTCACACTCAGTGTGTCTTTGCAAAATATTGAAAGCGGTTTGCAAAAAGGAAATTTTGGTTTTACGGCGACCTATCCCATGAATGAACAAGTGAATTTATATGCACAATACATCAATGGATATGGGCAGAGTTTGGTGGAATACAATCACAGAACACAGGGCATGGGGATAGGAGTTTCGTTTAGCAATTATCTTTAGACCTCTGATCTCTTCTTCCAGTTGTCCATCAATGCAGCTTTTATCTGATCAAGCCTTTCGTTATTGTTTTCCACAGTCACATATTGGAAATGGGCCATCACGTCACAAAGAGTTCTTTCTGGCAGAGAAACGACATGTTCTTTCATAAAGTTTGCAAATGGTTGAGAACAATCCGGGTTATTCTTTAAACTCTCTTCGCATTCTTCGATAAGGCGACCCCCGAGAAATCTCGTCATATTTGCTGCATAGGCCCGAAT
>CANJMU010000002.1 GCA_947475135.1 Silvanigrellaceae bacterium | reverse complement strand
TAAATTATATCTATTTCAATTGATGAGTTTAAAAAATAAAAAATGAATTGAATTTTAAAAATTTTTTATGAACTTAAAAATTTCGTAAAATCCTTTGCAGGAGTTTGAGTTGATCGTAACCGTACAAACTCCAATGCATCCTTCGCATTCCAATACACTTCTTTTTCCTTTAAAAATTTTTGATATGCAGAAATAGAATGAACACCAATTTTTTGTCCTAAATCATTTAAAATAGATTTTGATAATTCAAGCAAAGGATCGAATAAATTTGAATAATTATACGATTTCATCAAATGAATTTCTGATAAAGAAACATTGTGTTTCTTTAAAAGATCCCAACACATTTGGCGTGTTTCATCGTGATGTAAAATAGAATAAAAAAAGGCCGCATTGGCGAAGGTGTGCTCAAATGGCTGAGCGTCAATTTGTCGAATTTCTAAGAATTGACGCAATCTTAAATAAGGAAACAATGTTCCAAGATGTGTTTGCCAATCCTGAATTTTTGGAAATGTGCCCTTGTATCCGTTTTGCATCCATTGACGAAAAGTTAATTCTCCAAAAAGAGGTTGTTCTTCGGCAGGAAGTTCACTGACTAAAAAAACAAAAGCATTTTTAGCCCAAGTTGCGTAAGCCCCTTCTAAACAAAACGAATTTTGAGATGTATCAATTTTGGAAAAAAATCCACTTCGAGAAGGGTCCATATTTTCCCAAATTTTTTGCCTTTCAGAAAAAAAAATGCTCTTTTTATTTTGAAAGTATTTAGAATTTGCAAACATTTGTATTGTGATTGGGGTTAATGCCATGCTTAACTTCACAGCATCTTGCCATTCTTTGTACCCTAAAATATCAATATTCGTTTGCACCGTTGCACTATGTCGCATCATATCAATTCCGCGAATATTTTTAGGCGCCGATTGAAAATATCGTGTCATAATTTGATAACGTTGTTTATTTAAAACAAGCGGATGATCTGCTTTTGCCAGAGGATTCGTACCATGCGATAAGTAAACAAACTCTGAATTTCCCGCGGCTTCTAAAGCATTCAATGAAGAGTAAACATCGTTAGCTAAATCTTCTAAATTAAGATGTGGCGCCGAAGAATATTCCCATTGTCCACCGGGTTCGCAACTCCAATTTCCATTATTTGCTAAAGTAACACTGAAAATTAAATCTGAATTTTCATCAAAATTTTTGATGGAATTTAAATTTTTTTGTGCAATCGCATGAAATAGTTTTTGAGGATTTGATTTTTCTTTTGTCACACCAAAAGGTAACCATGTTTCTTTATCATAAATATGAAATTCCATTTCGAGGCCAATTTTTGGCTCGCATTTCTCTTTGAATAAAATAGGCTCAGTCCATATTTTACAACATATTTCTTCCATTGATTTTTGAGAACAAAGAGGTTGATTCATATGGGCGCTCCACTTCAAAAAATAATACCTTCCATTTTTGTGGGTGCATGAACTATACTGAGAAAGCTATGATGTGTCATTTTTTCTCTGAGGTTTTTATGAAAAATCTATTTGGTCATAATTATTTACTCGATCCCAAGGTCGATTTTATTTTTAAAAAATTATTTGGTAGCGATAAAAAAATCTTTTGTAGTTTTGCCAATAGTGTCATTCAATTTCCCGATCATAAAAAAATTATGGATGTAGAGTTTCTTAATACTGAAATGAAAGGCAATTTTCCTGAAGGCAAAGAATCTCGGCTGGATGTTCTAGCAAAACTCAAAGATGGTTCTTTAATTAATATTGAAATGCAAATGGCGAATACAGGTAATTTTGAACAACGCGTTTTGTATTATTGGTCTATGATTTATTGCGGTCAAGTTGAACAAGGTGAATCTTATTCAAAATTAAAACCAGTGATATGCATAGATATTGTCAATTTTAATATCTTCAATGACTCAAAAGATTTTCATAAAACATTTATGATCTCAGATAGAAAAACAGGAAAAAGATATTTTCCAGAATTTGAAATTCATTTTATTGAAATTCCAAAATTTGAATTCAAATCAAATTCTATTTTAGAAAATTGGTTAAAATTTATGAAAGATCCTAATGAAATTGATTCCATCAAAAAACCAAATTCTGAAATAAGAAAAGCAACCGAAATGTTGACTAAAATTAGTATGGATAAACCCACACGAGAAGTATACAACGCGCGCATGAAGCAAATTATGGATAACGTAACCGCCGTCACAAATGCAGAAAAAGAAGGTTTTGAAAAAGGAATAGAATTAGGAATGAAAGAGGGAATTGAAAAGGGAATTGAAAAGGGAATCGAAAAAGGGATTGAAAAAGGGATTGAAAAGGGAATCGAAAAAGGGATTGAAGAAGGAAAACAAAAAGAAAAAATAAAAATGGCAAAAAGATTACACAAAATGAGATTCACTCTACAACAAATATCAGAAGCCACCGAGCTTTCTCTAGAAGAATTAAAAGAATTTTTTCATCTCAAATAAAATTAAAAAAACGCTGATGACGCAAGAGATCACAAAATCATACCTGTTACTTTGGAGCATTATCCATAATAAAATTAAAATCACTTAAGTGAAATGCTCTTAAATAGTCCATAAGTTTAACGACAGAATCATAAGATGCTTTTTTATCAGCAGAGATGGACACAATAACTCCATTGGGGTCTATGCCAGATAAATAGGTATTCAGCTCATATAATTTTATTTTATGATTATTATAGTAGTAATTTTCTTCATTATCGATGGAAAATGCAATTTGTTTATTCTTTAACGATTTTTCAGTTTGCGATGCTTTTGGTAACGAAACAGGAATCCCTTTATTAACAATAAAATTTGCTGTTACCATAAATATAACTAATAAAACAAGAACCACATCAACAAGTGGGGTAATATTAATATCTGTAATTGAATCTTCATCATCATTCCATTTTGCGCCCATTTAATTTGTTTCCTTATGATTCAAATGAGTTAAAATAATATGAGCTGTGGCATTGGAATTTGATATTTTTTTCTTGATGGTACGATTGATAAAGTTAAAAGCAATAACTGCAGGGAGTGCCACTAAAATTCCCATCGCAGTTGCAACAAGAGCTTCTGCAATGGCATTCATGACCACTTCCGATTGCCCTCCACCTTGATTTTGTGACGTCGAAAGACCATGGAATGCCTGGATAATTCCTATAATTGTACCAAACAATCCAATAAATGGCGTATTATTTCCCAATGTTCCCAAGACAATCACGCCTTTTTCCATTCTTGTTTTTGCAGCAATTAAAGTTGCATTCATAAATTCTTCCGCATTTCTAGCGCCTAATTTTGATTTATCTAATCCAACCATAGCAATATTTGCTTCCAACATTTTTTGTCCCTCACACCATGCTATAATCGTGTCATAGGACTCTTTAGAATTTAATTTTTTTGTTAGATCAGAAATAAATTGACCAAAATCACCACCTATTTTTGATAAGTAAACACTGCGTTCAATAATAATTCCAACACTTAATAAGCTGCAAAAAATAAGTAAATACAAAACCCATTGGTTGCCTGAGCTAATAAAAAAATGTAAAAATTCTGTTGAAATATTCATGTAAAAAATCCTCATTAAAAATTGAGACACGATATTTTTATATTTTATACCAGTGCACGTGTTGAGTCGAATGTTGAGAAAAGTGCTAGGAAGCAATAAAGAAACAAAAATATGTACAGGTATGGATTACGGAGAGATAAAGAAGCTATAGTCAAAGGCCTATCTAAATACACTGAAGAAGCCTTTGATTGTATGTATGAATTAGGTTTTTTAAAAAAACCATCAAAGTAAAATAATAAATAAGGTTAGAAAAAAGCTCTACTTTTTTATTTGTTTTCTGCAGCTCTTTTTTCTTTGTATTTTTTAATCATATCTTCTTGAACAGCACGTGGAACGGGGGAATATTTTGCAAATTCCATAGAAAATTCACCTTTACCTTGTGTTCCTGAACGCAAATCTGTGGAAAAGCCAAACATTTCTGTTAAAGGCACTTCCGATTCAATTTGGCAGTACCCACCATTTCCAGAAGATCCTACAATCATCCCGCGACGTTGGTTAACAAGTCCCATCATAGTTCCTTGAAATTCTTCAGGACCCTCGACTCCAACTTTCATAATTGGTTCCATAATAACCGGTTTTCCAGATGCATAAGCTTCACGGAAACCAGTCATAGCGCAAGTTTTAAAGGCCATTTCATTGGAATCGACAGCATGGTGAAGGCCATCATTGACAACAATTTTTGTTCCAACCACAGGAGCCCCAATAAGCAATCCTTTTTTAATTTGCTCGACAAAACCTTTTTCACAAGCGGGAATGAAATTTCTTGGAATAGATCCACCAACGGTTTCGTCATGAAATTCATAGACCTTATCGCCGGCGTCAGCCAAGGGTTCCATATATCCACAGATGCGCGCAAATTGTCCCGCACCACCGGATTGTTTTTTATGAGTATAATTGATTTCAGCTCGCTGAGTGAGTGTTTCTCTAAAGTTAACTTGCGGTTTACCTACAATGGTTTCGCAACCAAATTCTCGTTTCATACGTTCTACATAAATTTCTAGATGCAATTCACCCATACCGGCAATAATTGTTTCCCCAGATTCTTCATCGCGGCTGACGCGAAACGTGGGATCTTCTTTAGTAAATTTATTGAGTGCTTTGGAAAAGCTGGTTTGGCTTGCTTTATCTTTTGGAGCAATCGCAAGAGAAATCACAGCATTTGGAACATAAATTGAGTTTAAAGAAAGCCTGACAGTTCCGTCAGTAAATGTATCACCAGAAGCGCAATCAACACCGAAGAGTGAAACAATATCACCAGCAGACGCCGAATCAATATCTTCCATTTCATCCGCGTGCAAACGAACAATGCGGGGTACTTTAAGACGTCTGTCTGAATTAATATTGGTAATAGACTCCCCACGTTTTAAAGTTCCTTGATAAATACGCATGAATGTCAATTGTCCATAACGAGTTTCATCTAACTTAAAAGCGAGCATGACTAAAGGCGCATCTTCAACTGATTTTAAAACAACTCGAACAGGCTCTTTGCCTTCAACAGAATTCACAAGATCGAGAGCATCATTTTCAACTTCATCTGGAGCCGGAAGGTAGGAAGAAACACCATCCAATAAAAGCTGAACTCCTTTGTTTTTAAAGGCAGAACCAACAAAAACAGGGGTTATTTTTAGTTCAATCACCGCTCTTCTTAAAACTTTTTTAGCATCTTCAGTGGAAACAAATTCATCTGCTAAAAATTTTTCAGCAATTGCATCGTCAAAATCGGCAAGGGCGCCGATTAATTCGGTACGACGAGATTTTGCTTCTTCAGCTAATTCCGCTGGAATTTCTTCTTCCCGGATACTTTCTCCGTTAGGTCCATCAAAATAAAATGCTTTTTGCGTTAATAAGTCAACAACTCCCCGAAAGTGATCTTCAGCACCAATAGGAATTTGAACGAGCCACGCATTATGATTTAACTTTTCGCGTAATTGCTGGCATACACGATAAGGATTTGCGCCAGAGCGATCCATTTTATTCACAAAAGCTAAACGCGGAACGCGGTAACGGCGCATCTGTCTGTCAACTGTAATGGATTGGGATTGAACGCCTGCAACAGAGCAAAGAACCAAGATGGCGCCATCGAGAACGCGCAAGGAACGCTCAACTTCAATTGTAAAATCGACGTGTCCCGGAGTGTCGATAAGGTTAATCCAGTATTCTTTCCATTGGCAAAATGTTGCCGCGGATTGAATCGTAATCCCTTTTTCGCGTTCAAGATCCATATGGTCCATCGTTGCGCCTACACCAGACTTTCCCTTGACTTCTTCAATTTTGTGAATGCGTCCTGTGTAAAATAAAATTCGCTCTGTTAGAGTCGTTTTCCCAGAGTCAATATGTGCAGAAATACCAATATTTCTAACGAGAGAAAGATCTTTATTCATAAGACATTCCAATAAAAATGGCCCTTTTTTTAAAAGAGCGAAGTTTCATAAAAAAAATAAGCCTGATCATGACAGACAGGCAACTCACTAGCTGATTTTGGGGTTGATTTCAATAGTATTTCATTCCAACAGGAATCCTTTGACTTTTTTTATAAAAAAAATTATCTACAAGCGAACTTTTTAAAAATTGACTAAAATTTTAGGGAATTTTTTGTGAATATGAATCCTTATATTATCGCAGTGTCAGGGGGAAGCGGATCGGGAAAGACAACGCTTTCAAAATGGCTAAAAGCCAATATTTTGGAAAAATGGAATTCACGCATTTCTGTTTCTATTTTAAGTCAAGATAATTATTACAGGGATCAAAGTAAAAATTTTAAGGGTGATGGCAGCATCAATTACGATCATCCCAATGCAATTGACTTTGACCTTATGGCACACCACCTCCAGCAACTGTCGCAAGGCGAAAATATCCAGTTGCCAGTTTACGATTTTGTCACTCATCGTCGAAGCGAAATAAGCAAAGAATTCCCCATAACCTCTGTTATTATTGTTGATGGTATTTTAGTTTTATCGCAAGAAATATTGCGTCATTATTATAATTTTTCAATTTTTTTAGATATTGATGAAGATGTTCGATTTCAGCGTCGATTAAAACGAGACGTTGAAGAAAGAGGCCGAACTCCTGAAGGCGTCAGAATTCAATTCTTCACTAATGTGAAGCCTATGCATGATTTATTTGTAGAACCTTCAAAAAAATTTGCCTCCGCAATTGTATCCAATTCTAATGAGATCGAAGACGTTATAGAAAAAGTGACTTCAGGGATTTCAGAATATTTTAAAATATAAATTTTAGGAATAGACTCCTTTCGTCATCTCATTTCATCTATTTCTACGAAAGTTCTGTAAAAATTATGAAACCTAAAATTTTATGCGTCATTCCCTCTCGACTCAATTCTACTCGCTTGCCAAGAAAACCTTTACTTAAAATCGGTTCTTCGACACTCATCGAACGCGTCTATTTGCAGGCAAAAAAATGTCCTTTTTTGGATAAAATTATTGTTGCTACAGATAGCCTTGAAATAAAAAATGCTTTAATTCATACGGACGCTATTGTTGAATTAACACCAGAAAATATAAGGACAGGAACGGATAGAGTTGCTTTGATTTCTAAAAATCACCCTGAGTTTGAAGTTGTTGTTAACTTGCAGGGAGATGAACCTTTCGTAACACCCAAGATGCTTGAGCTTTTGGTGTTACCTTATTTAAATAACAAAAATCCACCTATGTCTACTTTGGCCGCGCCATTAAAAAATAATGATGATTTAAATAATCCAAATATCGTGAAAATTATTTTAAAAAAAAATAAAGATGCTCTTTATTTTTCACGAAGCCCGATTCCTTATTTTAGAAATTTAATTGAAGATATTGTCGTTTATTCGCATATTGGACTTTATGCATTTCAAAGAGATTTTTTAGTTGAGTACTCTCAAATGAATCAAACGCCATTAGAAATAGTCGAATCTTTAGAGCAATTAAGAGCTCTTGAAAATGGATATTCAATTCATGTTGAAATAACAAATGAGAAAATTTTAGATATTAATACACAAGAAGATTATGAAGAGGCTCTTAGGCTTATTCAAATATAATTGATTTTAATTAAAAATGAATATTCAAATTATTTATTGATAGTCTTCTTTCATTTTTTGTACAAATTTTAAAACATGATTGACATGATTTTCTGGCACGACATTTTCAAAAATATGTTTGACGATTCCTCTTTCATTCATAATAAAAGTGGTTCGATTCCAAAATTTTTCTCCATTGTTTTCTTTAAACCCTGCATCAATTTGTTTTAATAATTTTTCTTCAGGATCTGCTAAAAAATCAAATGTCAATAAATATTTATGACAGAAATTGGCATGAGAGCTTGTATTATCTGCACTTAAGCCCACAACTTTAGTTTCTAATTTATCAAAATCCCGAAGACTTTGCTGAAAATCTTTCGATTCTAAAGTACAGCCAGGAGTGTCGTCCTTTGGATAAATAAACAGAACAAGCCATTTTCCCTCATAGTCGTCATTTCTACGCAAGCGCTGATTTTGATTATATAAAGCAAAATGAGGAAGATAATCACCCGTAAGAATCATTTTATTTTTCTCCTAAAATAATTTTTGATTTTTCTGAATCTAATTTTATTTGTTCCTTTAATTCTAAAAAATTCGAGAATTTTCTTTCTTCACGAATAAATTGAACTGGAAAATATTTTATTTTTTTCCCGTAAAGATCACCATTATAATCAAATAAATGAGCTTCCACGTGAATTTCTAAAACTTCCTGCTGAACCGTTGGCCTGACCCCAATATTCATAACCGCATGATATTGATTCATTTCATTTTCTATTTGAACTCGACATGCATAGACACCGTTTTGTGGAAGAATTCTTTTCTCATCAATTTTTATATTAGCCGTAGGAAATCCTATTTGACGACCCCGTTTATCTCCATGAATCACAATCCCATCAATAAAAAATGGCTGGGCAAGTAGCTCTTGCACCAATAAAAAATCATTCTTCAAAATTGCTTTTCGAATCAAACTTGATGAAATAAATTCTTCTTTGTGTTTATAAGCAGGCAAAGTTTCAAATTGTATCCTATTTTTTGATGCAAATTTTTCAAATGTTTCGCTATTTCCAAGACGATTTTTTCCATATGTAAAATTAAAACCTAAAAAAACTTTTCTAGGGTGAAAATTTTTGAGCAACCAATTTTGACAGAATTCTTCGTGAGATTGATTTGCAAAATCATCAATAAATTTTTGTACAATAACAACATCGCAAATTTTTAAGAGCTCTTGAATTCTATATTCTAATGAATAAATCAGGTAATTTTTTTTATTCTTATCAAAATAAAAAATAGGGTGAGGGTCAAAAGTAACAACAGCAAAACTTTCATTCTCTTTTTTTAGATCCCGAATATAATTTAATATGTGCTTGTGACCTAAATGAACCCCATCAAAATTACCAAGAGTTAATAGAAGAGGACTTGATTTTAATTTTTCTTTATTGCCAAAAAACTGAAAGTTCGAATTCATCTTATTGTCCTTGAATGATAGAAAAATCCGCTACGCTTTCATATAAAGATCGAACTTTGAGTAAGAGTTGTTGTCGGTTTTCTTTTATGTTTATATTTTCATCATTTATCATAACGCTTTCAAAAAAATTTGATAAAGGAGCTTCTAAATCTGATAAAGTATGTAGATAATCAGAAAATTTTCCTTCATTTAATTGATTTTTTATTAATATTTCCGATGCAATGATTTTTTCATACAATTTGTTTTCACTCTCGTGCACAAATAAACCAGCAATGATTTTCTTTTCTGCCGTTATATTTTTTGTTAAGTTAAGTGCGCGCCGATAAGGAATAAATGTGTTAGAAAATTGAAAATGGCTTTCTTCTTTAAAAAACTGTTGCAGTGTGTGCAAAAACTGCAAACCATTTGAAATGCTGTGGATCGGATAATACCTTGTCAAAGCATCAACAAAATTTGTTTCATAATGTTCTTTCAGCACAAATTTCATTCTATCAATTAAAAAATTCATTAACTTTTCATCAAAATTTTCTGGAACATTTATTTGGTTTTTTTGAGCCACAATTTTCCAAATATTTTTTAATTCTACGAGTGAAATATTCAATGAATTTTCATCTTTTTTTAAGCCTAGAATTCTTAAAATACTAAGAGCTAGTCGGCGTAAACCAAAAGGATCTTTATTTGATTTGATTTCAACACCTGTTGATATCATTAAACAGATACTATCCCATTTATCCAATAACGAAACAAACAACGCATGTTTCGTTATTGGATAGTTAGAGTTCAATCCCGCTGGCAAATAATGTTGAGAAATTGCATCTGCGACATCTTGAGATTTTTTAAAATCATGACAAATATTTTGATTTTTAGCTAAAATTCCGCCCATAAGTCCTTGCATCTCATCAGGAAATTCTTGAACACACCCAGAACGCAAATCAGATTTTGAAAAACAACAGGCAGTTTCTATAATTTCAAAATCTTCCTGTGAAAAATAATTTGGTATTTTATTTAATTCTTGAACAATTTGAACTAATCTTTCTGTTTTATCATAAAGAGTTCCCATGCCTTCTTGAAAAATCTGATTTTTTAATAAAGCTCTTAGGTCTTGAAGAGATGTTTTTAAATCACCATCATAATAAAAAGCACCGTCCTCTAGCCGCCCCACAACAACTGTTTGTGTTCCTTGAATCATATTTTCAAGTTCAGAGCATTTAAAATTTGCAACTCCAATATAACAAGGTAACATTTCTCCAGTATTTGAATTTAGCAATGAGAAATAATTCATATGTTCCCTTAAGACACTTTGAATTAATTTCTTTGGGAGACGCAAATACTTCTCATCAAATTTACCAAGAAAAACAAATGGTGATTCAAAAAGTCCAATACATTTATTTAACAAATCATTATCTTCAATAATTTCGAAATGAGGTTCATTTTTTAAAAGTTCAGAGATGTCTGTTAATATTTTTTCTTTTCTTTCTTGAAATGAAAAAATAACATGATTTTTTTGAAGTATTTTTTCATATTCTTTTGCATGATTTATAGATACAAAATCTGAATTTAAAATTCTTTGTCCACAAGTGTAATGAGAAGCATTTAAACCGAATAGAGATAACGGCAAAACTTCATTCTCGACTAAAGAAACAATCCATCGCACAGGGCGAATAAATGGAGGTGAAATTTCCTTTGAAAGCCATTTCATTTTTAATAATATATTTAAATGAATAACCCAATTTTTAAAATTATCCGCTAGTAAGTAGGGAAAATTAATGGGATCGTTTTTTTTAATAAAATAAATAAATTCTCCATCATTTTTTTGCTTAAGAATAATATTTTCAATTGGGATTGAATTTTTTTTACAAAATCCAATCGCCGCTTGAGACCAATCCCCATTTTCATTCTGAGCAATTTTTTTTGCAGGACCCCAAAGCTCTTGAATAAATTCTGGTTCCCATTCAGGAATATCTTTCCAAGATAAACTCATTCTTCGAGAAGAAATTTCAAATCTAATTTTTAGTTTATTCAGCAAATCAATAAATTCAGGATAATTTTTAAATTGATTTTTTTTAAAAGACAAAAATTCCTGAATCTTCTCTTCCATTTCCTTTTGTGCATTCAATTGAAAGGAAGGCGGCATTTCTTCCACACCTAATTCAAATAAAATATCCGTCAAAATTCGATTGGAATTTTTTGGTGAGTAATTGCCCAATTGTTGTTTTTGCTGAATTGTTGGTTCTGAATTTTTAAGAAGAAGAGGAATACGAGGATCGGATTCTAGTTTATGAAGCAAAGGAAACCCAATATTTTCACGTTCTGTTTTATACATAAAAGCACATTTTTTTGCTAAATCACGAACACGCCCAATGAAGCGTTGACGCTCTGTGCTACTAATAGCGCCTCGCGCATCCAATAAATTAAAGGAATGCGATGCTTGTAAAACATAATCATATGCCGGTAAAATTAATTTTTTTTCACAAAGACGCTCGACAAATTCTTCACATTTTTCAAATTGACGAAATAATTCATCTGTATTAGCTTCTAAAAAATTAAAATAAGAAAACTCAAATTCATTTTGAAAATAGATGTCTCTGTAAGTAAAATGATCATTAAATGGAATATCTAAAGCGTCCTTATATCCATAAGTATACATGTACAATCGTTCTAAACCATAGGTAATTTCACCACAAACAACATCAACATCCATTCCGCCCAATTGTTGAAAATAAGTAAACTGCGTGACTTCTTGTCCATTCGCACGAACTTCCCATCCTAAACCCCATGCTCCAAGCGTGGGGCCTTTCCAATCATCTTCTAAGAGGCCAATATCATTTTCTTTTAATTTTATGCCGATATGTTCTAGAGAATTCAAAAAAAGATCGATAATATTTGATGGCGCTGGTTTTAATAAAACCTGTAATTGATAATAATGTTGAAAACGATAAGGACTTTTTCCATAACGACCATCTACAGGACGACGACATGGCTGAACATAAGCACATCGCCAGGGCTCTGGGCCAAGACCTTTTAAAAAAGTGTGCGGATGAAATGTTCCTGCACCCATGTGCAAATCATAGGGCTGACTTAATAGACAATCAAAATTCTTCCAGTACTGACAAAGTTCTAAAATAAATTCTTGAAAATTCTTTGTTTTCATTTTCAACTCACATTGTATTGAAGTATTTAAAATTTCTAAGGTTTCTTTTATTGTCCCTTACAAGCAAAACAGATATACTAAATTTTCGGATTGATGAAAACTTTGTTTTTCACTTTTTATTTCATTCATGTGTCCTATTATATCTTAGCTTATACATATTTACCCT
>CANJMU010000001.1 GCA_947475135.1 Silvanigrellaceae bacterium | reverse complement strand
CAGGGGATATTCTTTATAATGAAGATAAGTCTAAATTTTGGACATTTGATGTGAAAAATCAATTTTTTTTAAATTTTGATGGTGTTCCGCAATCCACCGAAGAACACGTTATCTTTACTCAATTAAAAGATCCACACTCAACAAAAAGCAACTCTGATTTTGCCATTGCGCAGTTCATCAACGGAAACATTCAATTATTAACTACAATAACAAACCAAGATTTAGGTCGTTTCATTGATAATGAAGGATCTGATTTTCGTTACCATTCCTCATTTCAATTACAAAATAATTTTTCTTTTTTTGTTGCAAATGATAATAAAATGGCCGCATTTTCTGTTGATGAACAAAGGAATTTTAATTTTTTATTTCAAATTGATAACAACACCGCTCTCAATACAGATGGCTCTATTCTATTTTCACAAGATCATTTAGTCACTGGACCTTACTATAATTTAACAGGAGAACATAAAAATACTTATTTTTTCCATCATGAACAATTTGGGTTGTCTTTGTGTAACTTCACAGAGAATGGGTTGGAACCGCTCGTGACTTTTGCAGTTGGCCCAGATGCAAGTCCTATTTTAAAAAATAACAATAATACTTGGTCTTGGTACTACAATTTCTCAGATACTTTTGTTCACTGTTTGCAAAATTGTGGCACAGCTCAAAAATCTATCATTGGTTTTAAAACAAATGCAGGGCTAGTTCATTTTTATTTCGAAAAGAATGAGAATACTTATATTCCAAAATATTCTCATCTATTAAATTATGAAGATGAAATTCATGATGGTTGGTCCTACAAATTCAACACAGGAACCCAACAAGTGGTTGGGAATTCCCAAAAAAAATCTGTTGATTATGTATTATTTTCGTCTCAAAGCAATGGATGGGTATTATATAACTTCGTTGAAAACTCTTCCGGTAATCTTAAATTTCAAAAAATTATGGGACGCATTGTAGACGAGCCCACATCGGCCAATTCGGATCATAAGTTTGCTTACGGTGATGGATTTAGCCAAAAAAATCAATCCAGCAATACTCAAAAAAAACGAGATAAACTTCGTCAAAAATTGTTTGAAGCATTCCCAATTAATGCCAGTTTGAGCGCTGACACGAATGATCCTATTTATATACGTTTGAACCATATCCAAATATCGACTAAAAATTATTTTGCACTCAATTTGAAGGTAGAGGACCAAGTCAGCCAAAAATCACCACTCAACCAATTGACTAAAAACACTGAACCACAAATTCAAATTATTCCAGTGTCATCCGAAACAAAAAATAATGAAGATCATACCTGGGACGATCCCATGTACAACGACATCAAAAAAATTTACGATCAGACTAAAGATGAAATAAAAGGAGAAAAAGCCAAAGGATATGAATGCGGGTATCAATTATATGGGATTCACTCTGCAAGTCATTCTCATGGAGGATGTTTTTTAAATAATCAAAATGCATCCAATTATTTGTTGGCCGATGCTGATGATGAAGATAACGATACAAAAAATACATTTTTAGATTTTCTAAAAAACAGCAAGCATGTCTCCAGTGATTACATTGAAGGCTTTTCCAGCGGTTGGGATGATAATAAAAAGAAGAATGGAATAGATGCGTTAACCACAATCGCAATACTTTTTGGTTTAGGTCTTATCTTTGCTCCGTTAATTCTAGGTAATAGGGAAAGTACGATTAAAACCGGCGCATATATCTATCCATTTTTACTTGGTATCGGGTGTTTGACTATTGCTGCCTGGGGGATTTGTGAACTGACCGGACATCCGTGGTCTGCGTAAACTTATATACACGCAAAATGCGACGTATTTCCAATAAGCTGCAGGTGATAATATCCTGAAGTTGTATTGATATTATTACATTTTAAAAGCTGTGGAACCAAATAACCTATGCTGTCATTTAATGCTTTACCAAAAGTAATATTTAATACGACTTCCATTGATGTTGGCAATTTTGAATTGACTGGTATTTTTAACGTACCAGAAGGTAACACTTTCATATCCTGAGACTTTAATGCCGTCGTACCGTTAATTAAAACTGACGGTCCATCCATCGTTAAAGAAAAATAAGCTGTAGAAAAATCTTGCCGAGGAATTCCTAACATGGGATTTTTAAAATCAATAAAAAAACGATCTATTTTTACATTTATAAGACTTTTAAGTATTTTAGACTCCTTATAGAAAAGAATGGTGCCATTTAATTTTCCACCGCCCTCACTATCTGCAATAACAGGCTTTATTAAATCGCTAGAAATATTGCTGCTGTATTTAATATTTCCAAACAATATTTTTAAAAAATCTTTAATTTCAAATTCACTTAATGTAATTAATAATTTATTTGGAATAAATTCTTTTTTCAATAAATTTAAAACACTGGTAGAAATAAAGCCTTTGATAGAATCATTATTTTGATGAATGTACACATCCATTCTTATCAGTCCTATCAATAATGGCAAAATATCTAGACGTAGAGCAATACTTTTTAATTTTATAGAAACATCTTTGTCATATTTGTTTGTAATAGAAAAATTTTTCACTTCTAAGCCCGTGAAAAAATAAGGCTCAACAGATTCCGCGTTGACAACAAGAGGCATTCCAGAATTTTCAATCATTGACTGAATTTGTGAAATAACTGTTTCCTTAATCAAAGTTCTAGGAAAATAAAAATAAATTAAAAATAAAAATAACATCACATTTATCAATGAATATATTATAATTTTTTTTGAATTAGTCATGACATATCACCCGAAGAATTATTTCCAGAATCATGACTAGATTCAATTGGGACATAAGAATCCACCGTCATGCTTACTTCAAAATAAATTTTATTGTTTAATGTTTGCTGAATATTTAATGACGATACTTTTAAATATAAATCTGAATTTTGAATTGAATTAATCAGCATCATTGTTTTTTTTAAACTTAAATTAGAAAATTTTAAATCAATTTTTGCAAGTTTAAACTTATTTCCAAGAGGATGCTCAAAAGGAAGATCCAAAAGAACTGGTTTTTCATTCATAGATTTAATATCTACATCTAAGTTTTTCGTAGTTTTTTTCAGAAAACTAACGACGACTTCTGGTTTATTATAATTTAATTTTCCCTCAATTTCAGAAAAACTGTTATTGACAATAACATATGTCGATTTTATTTTTTTCAACTCATTTGTAGCCGAAATTGATGTATCCAAATTTTTTTGCATTGAAGACATCATTATAACATATGAAGAAATAATTAAAATAAAAAATAAAGCCCCTGAAGAAACAATAGAAATAACAAATTTATTTTTTTGATTTAATCTTAAAGAATAATAATAATCTAAAATTGGATCAAGATTCTGATTATTCTCACCAAATATTATGTTCTTTAAATTATCTGTAAATTTCATTTTTCAAATCTCCGTTTTTAATGTTGACGTAATAAGAATTCTAAATGTTTTTCCGCCACTGCCTGCCTTTG
The DNA here is from genome assembly GCA_947475135.1 of Silvanigrellaceae bacterium. The sequence goes on along the minus strand of CANJMU010000001.1, from coordinate 9,352 downwards.
GGCCATTGTTTCTCACTTCAACTTCAGAGAGAATATTAATATTTTCTAGCGCTTCTTTGATAAGATTTATATTTGATTCCTTATCCGTTTCTGCATCTATTTTTAAAGATTTATCTTGTTCATAAAAAGTAACAATTTCAAAATATGTCGATTTACTAATATTCGCTGACATTTCATTCAAAATTTTAATTGGAAATGGGGATTTTAAATTCATCATATTCGTCACAAATTTTTTTTCTACTGTCATTTCTTGCTTCATTTGATCAATTGTTCTTTTAGAAATATCTTGTATTTGAAAGTTTTGTTTTTCTAAAATTTTGTTGATATCTGAAGGAATATTTTGCATTGTTTTTTTAATATCTTCTTTGTACTCTTTTCGCAGTTCATTGATTTTTGAATCATAAGCAATTTTTCTAAAAATAACTGCCGATGATATTAATAAAATAGATATTGCTAATATTGCAGAATATTGCAGAATCTGATCAATAAGTTTTTGTTGATTTCCAACAAGGGCAAGCTCTCCATGTCTAAAATTAAGACTAGAATTTAATTTATTAAAATCTCCTCTTAAACCAAAAGAAATACAATTAGAAAAAATTGAAAAATCAATATTTTCAGGAAAATCTATTGTTTCCTTATTTAAAGTAATTTTTTTGCAAGGAATTTTTAAATCACGTTCCATCAAGGATTCAAAATTTTTAAATTTTATACCACCACCTGTGAAATAAATTGCTTCAAAAATTTTATCCTCTTTGGAACAAAAAGATTTTAAAGATCTTAATATTTCATCAGAAAGTTCGCTATAACAACTCGTCAGAAGATTTAACACATTTGGGTTCGTATCTGGATTATGTTTTAATTTTTCAGCTTCTAAAAAAGCAACATTGAATTCTTTTTGAATTTTAGAGGTCATATATTGTCCACAAATCTGGATAACACGAATTTGCGTTAACTTATTGTTCAGAGATTTGTCATTTCCAGAAAACAAAGATATTGTTGTTTTAGAATGCCCCACATCTACAATTAAAAATGATTGTTTTTGTGTCATATCTTTAATTGGTTCTCGAATTAAAAATCGACATAAATTTGTCAATGCAAGGGATTCATGATCGATAATTTGAATACCCAATTCCAATTCTTCTGAAATATGAATAATTTCACGAATACATGATTTTTTAACTAAAAATCCTATGACCTGTCTTATTTTTTCATCGTAATAAAGTGTGGAGTATTCAACCGTATAGTCACTAATATTAAATATTCCAACTTCTTCGAACTCATTGAGCATAAACTTTGAAATATCTTTTCTTTTCACTCCTTGATATTCAAAATTCTTAGAAACACTATTTTGACTACCAAAACAACTAAACACAGCGTCAAATTCTCCGCGATGTTTACTTATTAATTGGGTTAGAATTTCCTTTTTTAATTCAGGCAACTTTTCGGAAGATCCTTGCGGGATCAGAACTTCTTCAGGCTCTTCCAAAATAAACTTATCACCTTTTATTTCAAGTAAAGCTAATTTAATAGAATATGTTCCTATATCTAAAGCAAGTATTTTCTGCATAAAAATCCTTTATAAATACGTAAAGATTAAAAATCGCCAAAATATTTTCAAGCCACCTTTATTGTTCTTTATCTTATCCGAAAGAGTCCCTTGAATAGAAATTTTTTGCACCGAGGAATTCATGACGGCAAATCAAGATATTAACAATAGTTTAGATGACATTGATCAAGTAAACAAATATATATTTGTTCAAGATTTTGATAAGGCTCAAGAAATTCTACAAAAATTGTCTGAAAAAAACGTAAATGATTATGAAGTCTTATTTCGCCGCGTCGAACTTGCAACAAAAACAAATTCTTTGAAAGAATTGATTGAAGAGTTTAGTAACCTTAAAGAAAAGCATCCCAATTCTGATGCTCTCAATTATGCATGTACCTTAGCAAAAATAAAATCTTTGTCCTTCGGTCAAGAGTTTAAAAAATTCAAAAATCAAGAAAATATTTTCATCCAGAGAGAAAATGTCCTGTATGATGATTTACCACATTATTTTAACATACTAAATAAGGATTTTAAAAAAGCATTGTTGTTACCTAATGAAAAACCAAATGATTATGCCGCATGGTTTGTTGCAGGCTGTGCGTTTGAACTTTTAGGTGACTTCGATGAAGCCGCTACAAAATGGAAAGCTGCTCACGCGCTCAACGAAAAATCAATTTTTCCAATTTCTTCCCTTGCGGAACTTCAACAACTTGGTTTTGTGACAGATGAAGAAATTGATTATTTAAATGTTTTTGAAAATTTAAATAAATATTTGGTTCATGGGCATTTTGAAACACATACACAACTTTACAATGAATTCTTAAAAAAAGGTGAATTTAAAAACGCCATCAACGCGCTAAAAACGTTTGTAGATTGGGTTCAAACAAATGATGGAAGCGTTCCATTAGAAATTGAAATTTTATTTCTTATTGGCGCCATGGGAGTTTATCAAATCGAAAAAGATTTTCAATCCGCTGAAAGTAACAAAGAAAAAATTGAAAAAATAATAAAATATCAATGTCACTTAGACAATAATTCATCTCTTCTTATTTTTATAGCCCAAATTTGTGAAGATTATAATTTAGATGAGTTTTCAAAAATGTGTTACCTTGCGGCTTTAATACAAAAAGAAATCACAATAGAAAACTTAGTACAAACAGCATCCCATTGTCTGAGCAAATACAATTCCGAATCATTAAAGTTAGCATTGAAAATAGCTTATTCGAATACTCAAGGAAATACAGAAGTTCGATTTTATCTACTTCTTTCAAATCTACAGCTCAATAAAATAAATGTTTCAGAATATATGAATTTTAAAAATAAAATTAGAGACCATATTAAAAGCGATCAACCACAAGAAGCTCAGGAATTCATGACTCAAATTTTAAATTTATATGCAGGTGATTCTGAAATTCATTACTACTGTGCAGAAATCTATTTTCGAAATGAAAACTATGAAAAAGCAAAATATCATTTCGAAAAAATGTTTGAATTAGATAAATTTAATAGTGAAGCGTTATTAAGATTTTCATTGTTTTTAATAAGAGTTAAAAAATATTCCGAATCTATCGATATTGCTCTCAAAGGATTAGAACTTGTTTCCGAAAATAGAACTTCTTATGTTGAATTTCATTGGGTATTAGCAGCAAATTATTTTTCTACAGAAAATTTTGAACTCTCAAAAAATTATATTTTAAATTCAATCACCCTTGAGCCCTGGAATTTATCTTATCTGACATTATTCATTCGCAGTGAAACAAATCTAATGAACACTGATCTTAAATATGAAATATTTTCTATGACAAATGAAATAGAAAATTATCATACATCAGAAAAGAAAAATAGGCTCCCGACAAGTGATATGGAAAGAAAAATTTACGATCTCGCTTTAAAACTTTTAAAAAATAACTGCTCAGATATTGCATGGGGTTTTTCAAAAATTATTTTTATTCTAAAAGAAAAATTTGACTTTGACCTTATTAAATTACTTGGAAAAACAGGATCACTTTATTCTTATACTCCGGCTCAGCAAGAAGTATTATTACTTTTCAAAATGAAAGAATACGCTTCTGTCATTTCCATAAATCAGATATATTTAATTATGTGTTTTATAAATATGTATCAGTTTAATTGGGCATCATTGAAAGAATGGATAACACTTTTCAAAAAATATAAAAATAAAAACGATGAAGAAAAATTAATCGCTTTTGAAATGGAAGCGCTTCTGAATCTCATGCTTGGAATCCAGTTTAAAAATACATTAAATTTATTAGAATCTACTTCTGAATTCAATTTATCCCTGAAAAAAAACAACCCTCATTTAAATGTTATGATAGGATATTGCCTTATTTGTCAGGGGCAAATAAAAATAGGCTTACAGAAAGTCTTAGATTCTACACACATAGAATCAAATTTAATCACTCTTTATTTTTATATTAAATCGATGCATCGAGCAAATTTATTAGAAAAAATTCCGAAAGAAATTATTGAAAAAATTATGAAATACAAACCAATTTTTATTATGGATCAAAAAATTTTAGAAGAAATTTATGCTACTGTTGGTTTCCAAATGCATATACATCCAACAGGGCTCATATGTTAATGAACATTTTAATCACAGGATCCTCTGGTTTTATAGGAACTCATTCAATTTCATTTTTCGAAAATTTAGGCTTTCATGTTTTTTGTCTCTTACGACATCAAAAAAAAATAACAGCCCCATCAAATAATTCAATATTTTTTAATGAAGAACAAAAAACATTTGATAGCCCAGAAATTATAAAAAAAATTGACATCATTATTCATCTTGCAGGAGCAAATATTGCTGAACATCGATGGACAACAAAACAAAAAAAAATACTTTTTTCAAGTCGTATTGATTTTACAAGAAACTTATTTCATGCCTTTAAAAAATTATCCGCATCACCAAAATTACTGATAAGCGCCTCCGGTGTTGGAATTTACGAGTCTAAAATCAAAAATGAAATTGTTGATGAGTCATCCTCTTTAGGAAATTCTTTTTTATCGCATTTAGCCAAAAGTTGGGAAAATGAAGTCCAAAAATTTCATGAAATCAATACCAAAGTATGCATATTAAGATTTGGTAGTGTCCTTTCATCGGAAGGTGGTTTACTCCAAAAAATTCTACCTATTTATAAACTTTTCTTAGGCGGACCTTTTGGAAAAGGAAACCAAATAATGCCTTGGATTTCTCTGGAAGATTTATTGAATATTATGAAATGGATCATTTTTAAGAAAGATAATAAAGAAATTCAATTTTACAATGCCGTTGCCCCTGAATTTATTTCAAATCAAAAATTCACAGATCTGTTAGCAAAGATGACAAATAAAACAAATTTTCTACGAATTCCAACATTTATAATTAAAGTTATATTAGGTGAAATGGGAAAAGAACTTCTTCTTTCAAATCTTTGTGTCTATCCAAAGAATTTACTCAATGAAAATTATAAATTTATTTATCCAAATTTAGAAAATTATTTGAAAGAAAAGATTTCTCTGCCTCAATCCTAATTTTTCCTTGAAAATTTTTAATAGGTACAAATTCTTTTGTTACTTTAATTTTTGCTCTTTGGATTTTTTGAAAATTGATTTTTAAATCCATTAATATTTGCTCAACAAAATACTCTAATAAATGAGCCTCATTCAATTGAGATATTTTTTTCGATAAAAAAGAATAAATCTCTCCGTAATCTAATGTATTCGATAATTGATCGAAAGTATTTTCATATGGAATTTGAATCGATAATGATAAATGAATATTTTGCCCAATTTTTTTTTCTTCGATAGATACACCTAATTGAGTCGAAAAAATTAAATTTTCCATATGTATCCACGCGGTTTCCATATTTTTCCTTTCTTAAAAAAAGATTTCAGTTTTTTTTTAAAACATCATTGAGAATTATGGAAGAGAAAGATAAAACATCAACTCAATCATTTTTAAAGGAATTTTTTTATGACTTCTTTATCCTCGCTTTCAAAAAAATACATCGATGAAATTAATCATTATGGGGCTCATAATTATCACCCTTTAGATGTTGTGATTAGCCATGGTCGCGGAGAATGGCTTTGGGATATCGACGGAAATAAATACTTAGATATGTTAAGTGCTTACAGTGCACTCAGCCATGGACATTGCCATCCAAAAATTCAAAAAAAATTAGTGGAACAATCCAGTCGTGTTACTTTAGCATCCAGGGCTTTTTACAACGATCAGTTTGGTCTTTGGCTCAAAAAACTCACCGATTTTTGCAAAATGGAAATGGCTTTACCAATGAATACAGGCGCCGAAGCCGTAGAAACAGCCATTAAAATTGCAAGAAAATGGGGCTATGTCAAAAAAAATATTCCAAAAGACAAAGCAGAAATGATTGTTTGTGATCATAATTTTCATGGCCGAACCACAACCATTGTTGGATTTTCCAGCGAACCTCAATATCGAGACCTTTTTGGACCTCATAGCGGTGGTTTTGTAAGTGTTAAATATGGAGATATTTCTTCTCTTAAAAATGCCATCACAGAAAATACTGTTGGATTTTTATTTGAACCTATTCAAGGAGAAGCGGGAATTATCGTTCCGCCAGAAGGTTATTTGAAAGATATTTACGAAATTTGCAAAAAAAATAATATTTTATGTATCGCCGACGAAATTCAAACGGGCCTTGGCCGAACAGGAAAACTCTTTGCTTGTATGTACGAAAATATCCAACCCGATCTCATGATTTTAGGAAAAGCTTTGGGCGGAGGTTTTTATCCAATTTCTGCCGTCGTTGGATCCAAAGAAATCATGGAAATTTTACAACCAGGGGATCACGGGTCTACTTTTGGCGGAAACTCCCTGGCTTGTGCGGTTTCCCAAACAGCGCTTGACGTGCTCATCGAGGAAAATTTATCCGATCGCGCCTTTAACTTAGGTGAAAAATTCCGTAAAGAATTAAGCACTCTCTCTAAAAAAGTCGTGAAAGAAGTCCGTGGCAAAGGACTCTTAAACGCTATTGAAATTCACCCTACTGCAGGAGAAGGGCATTTCTACACAGAACTTCTGATGAAAAATGGGATTTTAGCAAAGGAAACTCATAACACGACAATTCGATTTGCCCCGCCTCTTGTCATTGAAGAATCTAGCTTAAATTTTGCTATTCAAATCATTCTCGACGTCTTTTCCAAAACACAAAGTGAGCACCAAAAACTGGACAAAAAAATTGATTGACTTATACTCCATTAATCGCTACAGGTACCACCGGTAAGAAATCAAAAACAAATTTCTTAAAATATTTGCTACCTGCTAGCAATTGTCTCTATTTTTTCACACCCTTTTTCATTCTCTTGGAAATTCAAATTATGTCAGATGATAATAAAATAATTGATGAAATTGATAACGATGATTCTTCTAAAAAATCTTCCTATCCTTCATCCCGAAAGTTTATTCGTAAAAATATGGACGATGATTTTCCTCAAAACTCCTCGACCAATGACAACGCTCCCGATAATGTCTCAACTTATACCCCCACAAAAAAAACATTTATTAAAAAACAATCTGGCCCAAATGGCGCCCTCAGTAATCAAGGCTCTCATTCAAATCCCAGCTACACAAAAAATTATTTAAATAACAGTTCCAAAAACAGCACTTCGAATTCCAGTTATGGTTACTCTAGAAATCAAGCCCCTTCGAATTTCTCAAATAATTATAGTGGTCAAGGGCCAATAAAACCGAATACTTCTCATTATTCTCAAAATATTCCAAGAAAAAATGAATTTCAAAATAAACCACAAAATTTACCGCTCACCGATGAAAAAGAACCCGAATTTAATTCCGAAATTCCAATGATGAATTTAAAGGAATTAAAAGAAAAACACATTAGCGATCTTGTGCACATGGCAAAGGAATTTGGTTTAGAAGGTTCCTCAAACTTAAGGAAACAAGAACTCGTTTTTGCATTGCTCGAAGCTCAGGCTGGACGAAATGGTGTTGTTTACTCTGAAGGCGTTTTAGAAACATTGCCTGACGGGTTTGGATTTTTGCGTGCCCCTGACTATAATTATCTGCCTGGGCCCGATGATATCTACGTTTCTCCATCTCAAATTCGTCGCTTTAATTTAAGAACTGGCGATACCGTTTCAGGACAAATCCGTCCGCCAAAAGACAACGAAAGATATTTTGCTTTATTAAAAGTTGAAACCGTTAATGGTGAAGCACCAGACTTTACTGGCGAAAAAATATTATTTGATAACTTAACAACAGTTTATCCCGATAAAAGATTTAAATTAGAAATCGATCCTCAAATTATAAGTACACGCATGATCGATTTATTTTCACCAATTGGAAAAGGGCAAAGAGCGCTTATCGTTGCCCCACCAAAAACAGGTAAAACAATTCTGCTACAAAACATTGCGAATTCTATTGCTCGCAATCATCCAGAAGTTGTTTTAATTGTATTACTTATCGATGAAAGACCCGAAGAAGTCACCGATATGGAACGTTCTGTCCGCGGAGAGGTTGTCAGCAGTACATTTGATGAACCTGCTCAACGTCACGTTCAAGTTGCAGAAATGGTGATCGAAAAAGCAAAACGCCTTGTCGAACATAAAAAAGACGTTGTGATTCTTCTTGACTCCATTACACGTTTAGCGCGGGCCTACAACAGCGTTGTTCCACCAAGTGGTAAAATACTCACTGGTGGTGTGGATGCTAACGCCCTACACAAACCAAAACGCTTTTTTGGTGCCGCTCGGAATGTAGAGGAAGGCGGTAGCTTAACAATTATTGCAACGGCATTAATTGACACAGGAAGCCGTATGGACGAAGTGATTTTTGAAGAATTTAAAGGAACAGGAAATATGGAACTTGTTCTTGATCGCCGCTTGTCTGAACGTCGGATTTTCCCTGCAATTGATATTAACAAAAGTGCCACAAGACGCGAAGATCTCTTACTCGATAAAGACACGCTCAATCGCCTCTGGATTTTGCGTAAGGTGATTCACCCAATGGCTCCCAATGATTGCATGGAATTTTTACTTCAAAGATTCGATAAATCAGAAACCAATGATGAATTTTTAAAATCGATGAATGGATAATTAATTTTTTGATAATTTTTTAAATCCACCCTTATGATTCCTCAGATAAAGATTTATTTTTTAATAAAGTCCTCATAAGCCCAAATAAAAACCAATCACTTTCAAAAAAATATTCTTGTAATTCCCTTTGATACCACAACGCATTTGTCCCTGTTGTTAAAATATCATCTATAATTAATATTTTTTCACCCACTTTTTTTTCTAAATTTTCATGAAAAATGATTTGATTTTTACTTTCTGAAACATTTTTTTGACGTTCTTTATGAGAAAGTAAGGATTGTTTCTTTTTTTTAGAAATCAAAAATGGATAAAAAATTTTAAAACTCAATTCCTTTTGAATTTTTAAAATAACTTCATATAAAAAATGATTGATATGCCACTTATTTTCTAAAAATCTTTCTTTTCTGTGCGGCATCATAAAAACATAACTTATTTTATTTTCATTCATATAATTTTTTAAAAAATGATAAACTTCATCAAAAAATATTTCATAAAATATATCAATCGAAAGCTTATGATTGTCTTTCTTGATTAATAAAGTCAAAGTTATCATGATAGATTGATATTTATACAAACAAGTGATTTCTGAAAAATCCTTTAAAACTGAACACCCAACACATTCAGATTGGGAACAGCGCGCACAACCAAAAAATTTAAGATGATGAAATTTTTCTTTGCAATAAAAACAAACCAGAGAGTTTTCGTTAGAAAACT